>NZ_JBQOUX010000057.1:0-49024 GCF_052216785.1 Streptomyces sp. JW3
CGGCCTTCACCACCCACAACCAGGCGATGAAGGCCGACGTCACGCACAGGGACCGGACCATTTACCAACAGTGTCCGACCGGCGGGGCCCCTTCTCGTCGTCGTCACGCGCCGGCGAGGGCCACCTCGGTGGACTTGACCAGCGCGACGACGGGCAGGCCGGGGGCCAGGGCCAGGTCGTCGGCGGCGTCCCGGGTGATGGCGGCGGTCAGTTCGGCGCCCTCGACGGAGATCTTCACGGCGGCCATCGCGTCGCCGGCGGTGAGCGCGGTGACCGTACCGGGCAGCCGGTTGCGCAGGGACAGGCCCGCGACGGAGGCGGTGGCCAGGGACACCTCCGTCGACTTCACCAGGGCCCGGACGGCCGAGCCCGGGGCGAGCGCGAGGTCGTCGACGGCCTCCCGGGTGATCGCCGCGGTGAGGTCCTGGCCGCCGGCCAGACGGATCCGGACCGTCGCCATCGCCTCGCCGGGGGTGACGGCGGTGACGGTGCCGGGGAGCTGGTTGCGGATGCTCAGGCGCATGGGTGCCTCGCTGGGGTCGGACGGGTGGAGGGCAAGCCCACGGTAGTCCGATATGCCCGTTAAGTGGGCTGATTCGTGGCGTTGCGTCGCGTAAAAGGTTCGCGGATTAATCCGAATGTTTCGAGACGCCGAGGCGGCTGGGCTTCCATGACCAAAGATTCGTGGTGCACAGGGGGTTGCCACCGTTTGTGCGCTGTCTCTAGGGTGCGGCAACAGCGCAGCTTTCTGGATTTTCTCCGAAACTTTCGTACCCAAGGAGCGCATCATGGGCGACCCGGCACTGTCCCGCCGCGGCTTCCTGGCGGCCTCGGCCGCGGCCGGTCTGGGCATGACGGCACTGAGCGGCTGCGGCGGTGACTCGGACGAAGGGTCGTCCGGGACCACCACCATCGAGTGGTGGAACATCTCCACCACCCAGCCGACCAAGGACGTCTGGGCGGCCCTCGCCAAGAAGTTCGAGGCGCGGAACCCCCAGGTGAAGATAAAGATCGTCCAGCTGGAGAACGACGCCTACAAGTCGAAGATGACGGCGCTGATCGCCTCCGGCAAGCTCCCGGACATCTTCCACACCTGGGGCGGCGGCGTCCTCAAGCAGCAGGTCGACGCGGGCCTCGTCGAGGACCTCACCGACCGCACCAAGGAGTGGGCCGACGGCATGCTCCCGGTCGCCAAGGAGCCGTACCTGATCGACGACAAGCTCTACGGCATCCCGTTCGACAGCGGCATGGTCGGCTTCTGGTACAACAAGGCGCTCTTCAAGAAGGCCGGTATCAGCGCACCGCCCACCACCTGGAGCGGTTTCCTGACCGCCGTACGCGCGTTGCAGTCGGAGAACATCGCGCCGCTCGCCCTGGCCGGCAAGGAGAAGTGGCCCGGCATGTACTACTGGGCCTACCTGGCGATGCGGGTCGGCGGCGCGGCGGCCGTGCAGCAGGCCGCCGACGACAAGGACTTCACCGGGGACGCGTTCGTGCGGGCCGGGCAGCTCCTGAAGGAACTGGCCGATCTCCAGCCGTTCCAGAAGGGCTTCCTCGGCGCCGCGTACTCCGCGCCGAACGGGCAGGCCGCCGCCGTCGGCAACGGCAAGGCCGCGATGGAGCTGATGGGCCAGTGGGCGCCGGTGGTGCAGGCCGACTCGGGCAAGGGGCTCGGGGACGACCTCGGCTTCTTCCCGTTCCCGGCGGTCGAGGGCGGCAAGGGCGCCCTCACCGAGGTGTTCGGCGGCGCCAACGGACACGCCCTGCGACGCGACGCCCCGCAGGCCGCCGTCGACTTCCTGAAGTTCTTCGCCTCCGAGGCCACCGACCGGGAACTGGTCACCAAGACCGGTGTGCTGCCGGTGGTCCCGGCCGCCGAGAGCGCCTTGAGCGACGTCAACCTGAAGGCCGTACAGAAGCAGCTGAAGGCGGCCACCGGCTTCCAGCTCTATCTCGACCAGGCGTACGCGCCCGCCGTCGGCCAGGAGGTCAACGACAGTGTCGCCGCGCTCGTCGCCGGCTCCAAGTCGCCCGAGCAGGTCACCGAGTCGATCACCAAGGTCGCGAAGGAAGAGCAGTAACCGCCGATGACCTCCACGTTTCTGCCGGACCAGCGGACCGGCCCCGGTGACGGCCCGCCGCCTCCGCCGGCCGCCGCGGCCCGGGGGCGGTCCCGGCGCCGGATCACCCACTGGCTCACCGCGGTCGGCTTCCAAGTGCCCGCCCTGGTGCTGTTCCTCGTCCTGGTCGTGCTGCCGATCCTGTTCGCGCTGTACGCCGCCTTCTTCCGGTGGGGCGGCTTCGGCATGCCCTCGGACTACATCGGCACCGAGAACTTCACCCGGCTCTTCGACGACCCGGTCTTCCTCGGCGACCTGTGGCGCTGCCTGGTCCTGGTGGTGCTGTCGCTGCTGCTGCAACTGCCGTTCGCGCTGGCCATGGCGGTCCTGCTGAACCAGCGGATCCGCGGCCGGGCGCTCTACCGGATGCTGTTCTTCGCGCCGTACGTGCTCTCCGAGGCGATCACCGGGGTGCTGTTCGGCATGATCTTCGCGCCGGACGACGGGCTCGCCGACCGGGCGCTGGGCGGCGTCGGTCTGGACGGGCTGGGCGGCGAGTGGTTCGCCGATCCGTCGATGGTGATGGCGACCCTCTTCCTCGTCATGACCTGGAAGTACTTCGGCTTCCACATGATGCTCTACCTCGCCGGACTCCAGTCCATCCCGAAGGAGTTGACGGAGGCCGCGCTCATCGACGGCGCGAACGCCTGGCAGCGCTTTCGCAGTGTCACCCTGCCGCTGCTGGCGCCCACCCTGCGGATCAGCGTGTTCCTGTCCGTCATCGGCGCCATCCAGCTGTTCGACCTGGTGTGGGTGGTCACCCAGGGCGGTCCCGACCACCACTCCGAGACCATGGCCGTCACCCTGTTCCAGTTCGGGTTCAAGCGCTACCAGGTCGGCTACGCCAGCGCCATCAGCGTCGTCATGTTCGGCATCAGCCTCGTCTTCGCCCTCGCCTACCAGCGGTTCGTGCTGCGGCGCGACCTCCAGGGGGCCACCACGACCATGAGGGGAGACGGCAAGTGAGCACCACGTCCCGCAAGTCCCGCGGGCGGAACCTGCCGCTGCACATCGTCCTGACCGTCGTCGGCGCCGTCATGGCCGTACCGCTGCTGTACGCCGTGCTGTCCGGGTTCAAGTCCAGCGATCAGCTCTCCGACCATCCGGTGGGGCTGCCCAGTCCGTGGCAGGTCTCCAACTACACCGGCATCCTCGGCTCGGGCTCCTTCTGGCGGCTGGTCGGCAACAGCACGCTGATCGCGGTGGCGACCACCGTGATCGTGGTCGCGGTCTCCGCGCTCGCCGCGTTCTCCTTCGCGCGGTTCGCGTTCCGCGGCCGGGAGGCGCTGTTCACGCTGTTCACGATGGGGCTGATGTTCCCCTTCGCGGTGGCGGCGCTGCCGCTGTTCCTGCTGCTGCGCTCGATGGGGCTGCTGGACAACCCACTGGGTGTGATCCTCCCGCAGGCCGCCTTCGGGCTGCCGATGACCATCATCATCCTGCGCGGCTTCTTCCGGGAGATCCCCGGTGAGCTGGAGGAGGCGGCCACCCTGGACGGCTGCGGGCCGTTCGGTTTCTTCTGGCGGGTGCTGCTGCCGATGGCACGGCCGGCCCTCGGCACGGTGTCGGTGCTGGCCGTGGTGACCAGCTGGAACAACTTCTTCCTGCCGCTGCTGGTGTTCACCGACTCGACCTGGTGGACCATCCCGATCGGGGTCCAGCAGTTCCAGGGCCAGTACTCCGCCGACACCGCCCGGGTCTTCGCCTACCTGGTGCTGGCGATGGTGCCGGCCCTCGCCTTCTACTCGGTGGCCGAGCGGCAGTTGGTCGGCGGGCTCGCGGCCGGTGCCACGAAGGGCTGACTCCGGTGCCGGTCAGGCGGCCGTCATCACCTGGCCGGCGCCGAGCGGGCGGTGCGGGGCGATGATCCGGCCGTCCGGCAGGAGCTCACCGGTGTCCTCGAAGAAGAGGACGCCGTTGCACAGCAGGCTCCAGCCCTGCTCCGGGTGGTGCGCCACGAGACGGGCGGATTCCCGGTCGGCGGAGTGGGCTGACGGACACGGTGGCTGGTGCTGGCACATGGCAGGGTTCTCTCGCTCCGGAGTGAGGTGGATGGGGTGGGTGCTGTTCAGGTGTGCTGTCGGCGCTGTCCCGCGGTGTGAAACGTGGTTCATGGCCGTCCCCCGTTGGCTATGTCGGTCCGGACCCAGTGTTGCCCCATGGGCGTCGATCCGCAGGTATTTCGCGGCACCGCCTCTCACAGGTTGAGGACGCGTCACCCGCCCGGACGGTTCAGTCCAACTCCGCTGTCCTTTCGGACGGTTCGCGGGGGTCCGAAGAGGCTGGTCCGGTTGGGTAACGAACCCCTGCGAAACGGGATGAGCGAATCGCTGCTCCTATGAGCGCACGCGACCCCGCCGCCTTTCTCGGCGGCGGGGTCGCGTGCGGGCGTGCGGGAAATCAGGCGGGGGAGCGGAGCAGCGGGGTCGGGGTGGCGCGGTGGGTCAGGACCGGGAGCAGGTCCGCGACCCGGTGCGGCCGGTGCGCCGCGATGCCGGGCGGGGCCGGGGCCAGCGGCACCAGCAGGTCGGCGGCGTCCGGGTGGCCGGCGGCGGCGTCGGCCGTGCGGTCGCCGTGCAGCCACAGGGCGAGCATGTACAGGCCGGGCACCGACAGCAGCCGGGGCTGGAACGGCTGCGGCATCGCCTCGGCGTGGCGCAGCGCGCGCTGGGTCGAGGTGACGTAAGGGCCTTCGAAGAACCGGGAGAAGGCCCAGCCGTCCGGGGTCAGCATGGTGTCCGCGGCGGCCACCACGCGGTCCCCGCTGCGGATGAGGAAGCGCCACCCGGCGAGCCGGACGGCCGGTACTCCCTCGGGCGTGACGTGGTCCAGGACGTGCAGGGGCAGCGGCAGTTCGGGGGTGACCGGGCCCCGGGCGCCGAGCAGTGACGGGGTGCGGGCCTCGGTGACCGCGGTGGGCGAGGAGAGTGCGGTGAGGACGGTGCGCAGGGCGGGCGCGGGAGCCGGGGGGACATGCAGCGGCATGGTGGGTCGCCTCTCAATCACAGGCACGGTGGCGCGAGGGCGGGGCAGGGCGGCGTGGGGCCGGGCGGACGACGCTGTCAGCTCACAGAGGCAGAGAGGCGAGGCCGGGTCCGAGAGCCGGATGCGGGGGTGAGGGCTGCCGTACGTCGCCTCGGCAGCATCTCTCGACCGTAGGCGCCAGCTCTCTGCCGTGTCCGCGAAGTTTATACGACACGTGTTCAGACTGTGTTTCGGCTAGCGGTTTCCGGCAAGACGAACAAGAGCGCATTCGGTCGGCGATATGCGGAGGATATCCTGATTTCGAAGGGGGTGGACGCCGATGACCTCGGAAAATAGCCGAGAAGCGGTCGGCCTATTCTCGTCGGGCTTTTCCACGAGTTGCCCGGGGTTTGCTCGGGGCCGAAACCGTGTGCGCGCCATGCCCAGTGAATGTGCCCCCGGTCACATCGCTCCAGCGTAGCGGCTCGCGGGTCGGCGCGGGGACGTTATCGATCGCTCGGGCGGGGCATCATCCATCCTGACCGGCACCCACCGGCGGCCGGAGGTCGGCCCGCTATCCGAGGAGGACGCTTCCTATGGGGGAGAAGGTCGCGGCAGGCCAGGTGGACCTGTCCGATCGCCAGCGCTACCGCGACAAGCTCCGCCGTTGTCTGACGGGCCTGGAGCGGCTCCTGGCGGAGCGGCGGTTCGACCGTCCGAAGAACCTGATGGGGCTGGAGATCGAACTGAATCTCGTCGGTGCCGACGGGATGCCGAAAATGCTGAACGGGCAGGTCCTCGAACGCATCGCGAGCCGGGACTTCCAAACAGAACTCGCCATGTTCAACCTGGAAGTCAACATAGCCCCACATCGGCTGGAGGGCCGGGTATTCGATCGGCTCGCCGAGGAAATCCGGACCTCCTTGGCATATGCCGACCGAAAGGCCGGGGAGCTGGACGCCGGAATCGCGATGATCGGCATTCTGCCCACCCTCGACCGGGACGACCTGGTCTCCTCCAACCTCTCCGACGTGGACCGCTACGCCCTGCTCAACGACCAGATCGTGGCCGCCCGCGGTGAGGACTTCCACCTGGAGATCGACGGCGTCGAACGCCTCAGCTGCACCTCGAAGTCCATCGCCCCCGAGGCCGCCTGCACCTCGGTGCAACTGCACCTCCAGGTCACCCCCGAGCGGTTCGCCGGGGTGTGGAACGCCGCGCAGGCGGTCACCGCCGCGCAGATCGCCGTCGGCGCCAACGCGCCCTTCCTGTTCGGCCGCGAGCTGTGGCGCGAGTCCCGCCCGCCGCTGTTCCAGCAGTCCACCGACACCCGCCCGCCCGAGCTCCAGGCCCAGGGGGTACGGCCGCGCACCTGGTTCGGGGAGCGGTGGGTGACCTCGGCGTACGATCTGTTCGAGGAGAACCTGCGCTACTACCCGGCCCTGCTGCCGATCTGCGACGACGAGGACCCCCTCGACGTCCTGGACGCGGGCGGCGCGCCGTCGCTGGCCGAACTGGTCCTGCACAACGGCACCGTCTACCGCTGGAACCGTCCCGTCTACGGCGTCGCCGACGGCGTACCGCACCTGCGGGTGGAGAACCGTGTACTGCCCGCCGGCCCCACCGTCACCGATGTCATCGCCAACACGGCGTTCTACTACGGTGTCGTCCGCGCCCTCGCCGACGAACCGCGGCCGGTGTGGACCCGGCTGCCGTTCGAGGCCGCCGCCGCCAACTTCGACGCCGCCTGCCGGTACGGCATCGACGCCCGCTTCACCTGGCCCCGGCGCGGCCGGCTCGGCGGCACCACCGAGGTCGACGCCGCCGCCCTGGTCCGCGACGAGCTGCTGCCGCTGGCCGAGGCGGGACTCGAGGCGTGGGGCATCGAACCCGCCGACCGGGACTTCTACCTCGGTGTGATCGACGAGCGGTGCCGGCGCCGGGTCAACGGCGCCAGCTGGCAGGCGGCCACCTTCCACCGGGCACTGGAGGCGGGCATGAGCCGGGAGGCGGCGCTGGCCGCGACGACCCGGCGGTACGTCGAGCTGATGCACAAGGGGGACCCGGTCCACCTGTGGCCGGTGGGCCGGCCGTAGCCGCGCACACCGGTTCGCCGTTCCTCCGCCCCGCGCGGATGACTGGCTCATCCGTTCACCCGCCCCCGCCGACGTCCGCCGCATACTGATCGGGCAAGCTGTGACGTCCGGTGGAGGCAGGTGTGCATGGCGGAGGCGGGCCCGGTGGTCGATTCCATCCCTCAGAAAGGGCTCTCGCGACGGGGGCTGCGCGACGAGACGCTGCTCGTCCTGGCCCTCTCGCTGGGCGCCAGCGGGGTCTCCGCCCTGATCAGCTTCATCGGCTCGGTCACCCGGCCGGGCGGACTGAAGGACCAGGCGGCCACCCTCAACGCCTCGGCCGCGCCCGGCCGCCCGTGGCTGGACCTCGCCTGGCAGCTCTTCGGCATCGCCACCGCGCTGGTGCCGGTCGCCCTCGTCGCCCATCTGCTGCTGCGTGAGGGACGGAGCCTGCGGGTGCTGGGCTTCGACCGCACCCGGCCGGGGCCCGACCTGCTGCGCGGGGCGGTGATCGCGGCCGTCATCGGTAGCAGCGGCATCGCCTTCTACCTGGCCGCCCGGGGCCTCGGCTTCAACCTCACGGTGGTGCCCGAGGCGCTGCCCGAGGTGTGGTGGAAGTACCCGGTGCTGATCCTCTCCGCCGTGCAGAACTCGGTCCTGGAGGAGGTCATCGTCGTCGGTTACCTGCTGCGCCGGCTCGACCAGCTGGGCTGGACGCCGCGGGCGTCGCTGGTGGCCAGCTCCGTGCTGCGCGGCTCGTACCACCTGTACCAGGGCATCGGCGGCTTCGTCGGCAACATGGTGATGGGCGTGGTGTTCGCGTATCTCTACCGGCGGTGGGGCCGGGTGGGCCCGCTGGTGGTGGCGCACTCGCTGCTCGACATCGGCGCCTTCGTGGGCTACGCGCTGCTGGCCGGGAAGGTGAGCTGGCTGCCGACGGCGTGACGGTGTGACGGTGGGCAGGGGAGCGGGGGTGCGGGAGGGTGTCCCGCACCCCCGCTCCGGTGTCACCAGGCCAGCAGCTCGCCCTCGATCACCGTCACCGCGCGTCCGGTCAGCAGGGTGCGCTCGCCGCGCGGTTCGACCCGGACCAGGCCGGAGCGCGGTGACGCCTGGAGCCCGGTGAGGGCGGGGCGGCCCAGGCGTTCGCACCAGTAGGGGGCGAGCGCCGTGTGGGCGCTGCCGGTGACCGGGTCCTCGTCGATGCCGACGTTCGGGAAGAAGCAGCGGGAGACGAAGTCGTAGCCGCGCGCCGGGTTGTCGGCGCGGGCGGTGGCGATGACGCCCCGCTCGGAGTGGGCGGCCAGCGCCTTGTGGTCCGGCGCCAGCTCGCGGACGGTCTTCTCGTCGGCGACCTCGACCAGCAGGTCACCGACGTTCGGGCCGGTGTCGAGGACCGCGCGGGGTTCGGTGCCGAGGGCCGCGGCGAGCTTTGCGGGGGCCGCGACCGGGGTCAGCGGCGCGGTCGGGAAGTCCAGGGTGATCGAGCCGTCGGCGGCGTCGGGGGTGGCCACGAGGACGCCGCTGCGGGTGGCGAACCGGACCGGTCCCTCGTGGGCGCCGGTGGTGTGCAGGACGTGGGCGGTGGCGAGGGTGGCGTGGCCGCACAGGGCGACCTCGGTGGCCGGCGTGAACCAGCGCAGCGCCCAGTCGGCCGCGCCGCCCTCGGGCAGGCGGTGGGCGAAGGCCGTCTCGGCGTGGTTGACCTCCAGGGCGACCTTCTGGAGCAGGTCGTCGTCCGGGAAGGCGTCCAGCAGCAGGACCCCGGCGGGGTTGCCCGCGAAGGGCCGGTCGGTGAAGGCGTCGACGATTCGGATGCGCATGCCCTGACGCTAAGGGGCCCGGGGAGGCGCGGGCCAAGGCCAATTCGCGACGACTGGACCGGGGGCTGCCTGAACCGGGGGTTGCCAAGCGAACTGTTCCGATATATCGTTGACGCATCGCGACAGATCAACGATGGAATGGAGTGATTGCGATGCGTACCCACGGATACGAGCGTGGACACGGTGGACGGGGCCAGGACGGCCCCTTCGGGCGCGGCGGCTTCGAAGGGCGCCGCGCGGCCTTCGGCCCCTTCGGGCCGGGTGGTCCCGGCGGCCCCGGTGGTGGTCCCGGACCCTTCGGGCCGGGCTTCGGTCCCGGGCCCTGGGGCGGCCGGGGACGGGGCGGTCCGCGGGGCAGGGCCCGGCGCGGCGACGTACGCGCGTCGATCCTGGCCCTGCTCAAGGACCGGCCGATGCACGGCTACGAGATGATCCAGGAGATCGCCGAGCGCAGCGGCGGGGCGTGGAAGCCCAGCCCCGGCTCGGTGTACCCCACCCTCCAACTACTGGAGGACGAGGGCCTGATCGCCAGTGAGAGCGAGGGCGGCAAGAAGCTGTTCGCCCTCACCGAGTCCGGCCGCACCGCCGCCGATGAGGGCCCCGAGGCTCCCTGGGAAGAGGCGTCGCGCGGGGTCGACTGGGAGGCGCTGAACGACATCCGGCAGGCCGGTTTCGGCCTGATGGAAGCGTTCGGCCAGGTCTGGAAGACCGGCAGCAAGGAGCAGCGGGAGAAGGCGCTCGCCGTCATCAACGAGTCCCGCAAGAAGCTGTACCGGATCCTCGCCGACGAGGACTGACGGCCGGCCGCGGCCGGAGAAGACGCCCCGTGGAGCGATCCGCGGGGCGTCTTCGCGTGCGGGCACCCTGCGGCGTGATCTCATCCGTGAGGAGGAGATTGCGGCCGTCGGCGTCCACTCTGCGTGGGACGCCGAAATGCTCCCCTCCGGGGATGACCCGGTCCTATGAGGATTGATGGGGTGGGGTGGTGCAACCCCGTATCTCCCGGCAGTCGGCCGGTGAGCAAGACGCCCGGCGGCCGGACGGCGCCGACCACGACGACCGGCTCAGCCCCGAACTGGCGTCGGTGGTCTCCGGCGCGCGCCGCAGGGCGGTCCGGGACGGGGACCGGCAGATCGACACCGCCCATCTGCTGCACTCGCTCCTGGAGTCCGACCCCGAGGTGCGCGCCGTGCTCGGCGACGGCCCGCAGCTGGCCCGGCTGCTCGGCTATCTGGTGCAGCGCAGTATCGGTTACGGCCTGCGCTGGCAGGGCACCGTCGAGGACTCCGGTGCCGTGCCCGCGGTAGCGGAGATCGCGGGCCTCTCTCCCTCGGCCGCCTCCGCGATCGACCGGGCGGGTGGGCGTGCGGTGCGGCGGGGAGCCGTCCTGGCCGGCGGGGTGGATCTCCTGGCCGCGCTCGTCACGGATCCGGGGGCGCGGGCTGTCGAGGTGCTGGGGCGGGCGGGTGTCGATGCGGAGGCGGTGCTGGCCCGGGTGGGCGACGGACAGGTGGAGCCGAGGTCTTGATCCCGGCCCGGGTTCGGTCGAGGCCCGGTTGGTGGCCGGTGGCCGGTGGCCGGTGGCCGGTGGCCGGTGGCGGGTGGCCAGTCGGTCGGTGGTCCGTGGTCCGTGGTCCGTGGTTGGTTTTCGGTGTCCGGCCGGTGGTCGGTGTTTGATTTGCGGTGGCGAGACAGGTGTGAACGGGGTGACGGTCATGTCTTCGCCTGTCATCATGGGCCGGTGCAGACGACTGACAGCGCGCGTGGCCGCGGGGGAAAGAGTGCCGCGCTCGGCATCGCGCTCGGGTCCGCCCTCGCCTTCGGCGGCTCCGGGGTCGCGGCCAAGCCGCTGATCGAGGCGGGCCTCGACCCGCTGCACGTGGTGTGGCTGCGGGTGGCCGGCGCCGCCCTGGTGATGCTGCCGCTCGCCGTGCGGCACCGCGCGCTGGTGCGCCGCCGGCCCGGTCTGCTCGCCGGGTACGGGTTGTTCGCCGTGGCCGGTGTCCAGGCCTGCTACTTCGCGGCGCTCTCCCGGATCCCCGTCGGCGTGGCCCTGCTGGTCGAGTACCTGGCACCGGCCCTCGTGCTCGGCTGGGTGCGGTTCGTGCAGCGGCGGCCGGTGACCCGGGCCGCCGCGCTCGGGGTGGTCCTCGCGGTCGGCGGCCTCGCCTGTGTGGTGGAGGTCTGGGCGGGGCTGGGCTTCGACGCCCTCGGTCTGCTGCTCGCGCTCGGTGCCGCCTGCTGTCAGGTCGGCTACTTCGTCCTGTCCGACCGGGGCAGCGACGCCGGCGACGACACCCCCGACCCGCTCGGTGTGATCGCCTACGGGCTGCTCGTCGGGGCGGCCGTGCTCACCGTCGTCGCCCGTCCCTGGGACATGGAGTGGCGGGTGCTCGCGCACACCGTGCCGGTCGACGGCACGCCGGTCGCCGCCGTGCTGCTGCTGGCCTGGATCGTGCTGGTCGCCACGGTACTGGCGTACGTCACCGGCATCGTCGCCGTACGCCGGCTGTCGCCGCAGGTCGCGGGGGTCGTGGCCTGTCTGGAGGCGGTGATCGCGACCGTACTGGCCTGGGTGCTGCTCGGCGAGCACCTGTCCGCGCCGCAGCTCGCCGGGGGCGCGGTGGTCCTGGTGGGGGCCTTCATCGCCCAGGCGTCGACACCCGTCTCGGGGGCCGCCGAGCCGGTGGCGTCCGGTGGTCCGGAAAGGGAGTTGTCCCGCCGGGGACCGGCCGCCTAGCCTGCCGGTCATGCATGCGGACGCCCTCGTTCTCCCGCCCCCGGCCGTCTGAGGCGGGCCCACCGATGAGTCGCCCGGCGCGTTGCCGCCGGGCCGGACGGTGCTGCCCGCGGCCGAGGTCCGTGGGGCCCTGACGGTTCGATCCGGGGTCCCTGCCGAACTTCCGCGCTGATCGCGCGACTGCGGAGAACTCTCGTGTCCCCTGTGGTTTCCGGCCTGCCCGTCGGGCGTGGCCTCCTCTTCCTGATCGTCGCCGGTGTCGCCTGGGGCACCGCTGGTGCCGCCGCCGCACTGGTCTACCGGGCCAGCGACCTCGGCCCCGTCGCCCTGTCCTTCTGGCGCTGCGCGGCCGGCCTGGTGCTGCTGCTCGCCGCCCGGCTGCCGCGCCGCCGGACCCGGAAGACCCGGAAGACGGCGGCCGGGCCGCTCCGGCGCAGGGCGGCGCGGGCCGTCGCCACCGGCGTCGCCCTCGCCGTGTTCCAGACCGCCTACTTCGCCGCGGTGCGGTCCACCGGACTGGCCGTGGCGACCGTCGTCGCCCTCGGCGCCGGCCCCGTACTGATCGCGCTCGGCGCCCGGTTCACCCTCGGGGAGCGTCTCGGCCGGGGCGGTGCCGCCGCGGTCGCCGGGGCGTCGGCCGGGCTCGGTGTACTGGTCCTGGGCGGGGGCGGCGCGGCCGTACGCCCGTGGGGTGTGGTCCTGGCGCTGCTGTCCGCGGCCGGGTACTCGCTGATGACCCTGCTGACCCGCCGGTGGGGCCGGGACGGCGGGGCGGACGCCGCCGGTACGTCGGTCGGCGCGTTCGCCGTCACCAGTCTGTGCCTGCTGCCGTTCGCGGCGGCCGAGGGGCTGGTGCCGCACACCGCGGAACCGCTCCGGCTGCTGGCGCTGCTGACCTACGTCGCGGCCGTGCCCACCGCCCTCGCCTACGGCCTGTACTTCGCGGGCGCGGCCGTGGTCCGGTCCGCCACCGTGTCCGTGATCATGTTGCTCGAGCCGGTCGCCGCGGCCCTGCTGGCCGTCACGCTGCTCGGCGAGCGCCTCACGCCGGCCACCGTGGCCGTCACGCTGCTCGGCGAGCGCCTCACGCCGGCCACCCTGGCCGGCACGCTGCTGCTGCTCGGCTCGGTCACCGGCCTCACGGTCGCGGAGGCGGGGCAGGCGCGAAGGGCGCGGGCGGGTCAGGGGCGCGGCGCCGAGAGGTACTCCGGGACCGGGGTGCCGGGGGCCAGGCCGGGGTCGGCGACCGGGGCGCCGTAACCCTGGCGCAGCGGGAGGAGTCCGGCCCAGTGGGGGAGGCCGAGGTCCTCGGGTTCGTCGTTCACGCCGCCGGTGCGGGCCTTGGCGGAGACCTCGCGCAGGTCGAGGCGGATGACGGCGGTGGCCGCCAGCTCCTTCTTGTTCGCGGGCCGGGAGTCGCCGGAGCGGCCCGGTACGACGTGGTCGACCAGGGCGTCGAGGGCGGTGCGCTTCTCCTCCGGGTCCGTGACGTCGTACGCCGTGCCGTGCACCACCACCGACCGGTAGTTGATCGAGTGGTGGAAGGCGGAGCGGGCCAGTACCAGCGCGTCCACGTGCGTGACCGTCAGGCACACCGGCAGCCCCGGGTCCGCCTGTCCCGTCATGCGCAGCGGGCGGGAGCCCGTCGAGCCGTGCAGGTAGAGCCGCTCGCCGACCCGGCCGTACAGCGTCGGCAGCACCACCGGGGCGCCGTCCCGGACGAAGCCGAGGTGGCAGACGTACCCCTCGTCGAGTATCGAGTGCACCAGTTCCCGGTCGTAGCAGGCGCGGTCCGCGGCGCGGGTGGGGACGGTGCGGTCGGTCGGTGGATAGGTGGCGGCGGGCTGCGGCGTCGTCCCCGTGGTCCCCTGCATGGCGCTCTCCATTGCACTAGTGCATAATCGGCTTTGTGCTAGAAGGTTATCCGATCAGTGGGCGGCGTGCAGCCGACATTTCCGCGAGCGTCGAGCGCGCGGTGGCCGCGGGAGAACTGGAGCCGGGCCAACCACTGCCGCCGATGCGGGAGTTGGCCGAGCGGCTCGGGGTGAACCCGAACACCGTGGCCGCCGCGTACCGCGTCCTGCGCGAGCGCGGGGTCATCGAGACGGCCGGGCGCCGGGGCAGCCGGGTGCGGGCGACGCCGGCCACCACCGGGCGGGAGTTCATCCGGGCGGAGGTGCCGGCGGGGGTGCGGGACGTGTCCGACGGCAATCCGGACCCGGCGCTGCTGCCCGCCCTCGGCCCGGCGTTCGCCGCGGCGGCCGGAGACAACGACCGGGAGCCGGTGCTGTACGGGCACGCGCCGGCCGAACCGGAGCTGGTCCGCCTGGCCCGGGCCGAACTGGACGCCGACGGGGTCCCGGACGGCCCGGTGGCCGTCACGTCCGGTTCGCTGGACGCGATGGAACGGGTGCTGGCCGCGCACCTGAAACCCGGTGACGCCGTCGCCGTCGAGGACCCCGGCTGGGGCGGCCTGCTCGACCTCGTCCCGGCGCTCGGGCTGCGCGCGGTACCGGTCGGCGTCGACGACGAGGGGCCGCTGCCCGGCGACGTGCGCGACGCGCTGACGGCGGGGGCCCGCGCGCTGGTCGTCACCGACCGGGCGCAGAACCCGACCGGCGCGGCGCTCAGCGCTTCCCGCGCGCGGGTCCTGCGCTCGGTGCTGCGCGATCACCCGGAGACGCTGCTGATCGAGGACGACCACGGGCACCGGATCGTCGACCTGCCCCTGTGCCCGCTGGCCGGCACGACGCACCACTGGGCGTTCGTCCGCTCGGCCGCCAAGGCGTACGGGCCCGATCTGCGGCTCGCCGTCCTCACCGGGGACGCGGTGACGCTGGACCGGGTGCGTGGGCGGCAGCGGCTCGGACCCGGCTGGGTCAGCCGGATCACCCAGCGGGCCGTGGCCCGGCTGTGGGCGGAGGGTGCGGTGGATGCGGCGGCGGTGGCGGCGGCGTACGGGCGGCGGCGGGACGCGCTGCTCGACGCGCTGGCCCGGCGGGGGGTCGCGGCGCACGGCCGCAGCGGTCTGAACGTGTGGATTCCGGTGCCGGACGAGACGGGCGTGGTCGCGCGGCTGCTGGGCGCGGGGTGGGCGGTGGCGCCGGGGGCGCGGTTCCGGGTGAGTGCGTCGCCGGGGGTGCGGGTCACTGTTTCCACGCTGGGGGAGGGGGAGGTGGGGGTGTTGGCGGACGCGGTGGCGGGGGCGTTGGGGGGTGGGCCGGTGCGGAGTTATGTCTAGGGAGGGGGCGTGGGGGCTGGGTGGGTTTCGGGTGCGGGTGGTTTGGGCGGGGTGCGCGGTTCCTCGCGCCCCTGTAGGTGCGGGGGGTTTGAGGCAAGTGCGCGGTTCCTCGCGCCCCTAGTGTGGGGGCAGTTTGCGGAAATCCCAGGAGACCGTTTTCTCCGGGGTGAGGCGGAGCCAGGCGTGGCGGCCGTCGTGCGGCAGTTCGTCGATGCCGAAGTGTTTGCGGGCGAACAGCGTCTCGGGCAGGTCGAGTTCGGCGCACAGCTCACCCGTGCGGGGCGCCTCGCCCACGAACGCGACGCTGCCCGACAACTCCACGCCGCGCAGCTCGTCGTACTCCTCCCCGGCGTCGACCACGACCGCCACCCGCGGATCGCGGCGCAGCTCGGCCCAGCGCCTGCTGCGCACCACCGAGTACAGCCACAGCGAGCCGCCGTCCCACACGAACCACAACGTGCTGACATGGGGCGCGCCGTTGGCCGAGACCGTGGCGACCCGGCAGGTGCGCTGGGTGGTCAGGAACGCGTCCAGCTCACCCGGCGTCATCATGATCCGGCGGCCCCGGCGCTGTGTCACGGTCATGCGGCTCCCTCGTCCTGAGCGGTCCCGGCCCGGCGGTCACACCAGGGAGATCGACTCCCCGTCGACGGCGATCTCCACGGCGGGCAGCGGCTCACGTGCCGGACCGCTCTGCACACTGCCGTCCGCGATGGAGAAGTTGCTGTTGTGGCAGGGGCAGTTGATGACGCCGTCGGCGACATTCTTCACGGCACACCCCTGGTGCGTACAGGTCGCCGAGAACGCCTTGAACTCACCGGCCGAGGGCTGGGTCACGACCACCTTCCGGTCGGCGAAGACCACACCGCCGCCCTCCGGGATGTCGGCGGCCGTGGCCAGGGCCTGCGCGGGGGCCGCCTCCTGCGTACCGCCGCCGGACGAGGCGGAGGACGTCGGGCCGGTCTCCTCCGGCGCGGCGGCGGAACCGGAACCCGAATCGGCGCCGGAGTCGGCGTCGGAGTCCGAGCAGGCGGTCAGGGCGACGGCGAGACCGGCCGCGCCGGCCGCCGCGACGACGGTGCGCCGGGCCGGTCCTGCTGAGGATTGGAGCGATGCGCGGGTCATACTGACGTTCCCTTCCGGGGGACGGTGCGTGATCTGCCGTGGGGTACGGCCGCGGGACACGTGCTGTTCAGACCGTTCCGAGATGCTGGGATGCTGGCGGTCGCGGGGTCGGACGGGCGTAAGGCAGAGCTGTCGTCGCGCTGTCGGGCGGTCCCGGCGGGCCGCTGGGGCGCCGGTAACCTGGGGCGATGCTCAAGGAAGTCATCGCGACCCGTTACATCACGCCGCTGCGTGAGGGCGGTTCGCTGCCGGGACTCGTCGAGGCCGACGACTTCGGGACGTACGTCATGAAGTTCCGCGCGGCGGGCCAGGGCCGCAAGACGCTCGTCGCCGAGGTGGTCTGCGGCGAACTGGCCCGCCGGCTCGGCTTCAGGATGCCCCGGCTGGTGACCGTCGGTCTCGACCCGGTGCTCGGGCTCGGCGAACCCGACCCGCAGGTGCAGGAACTGCTCCGCTCCAGCGGCGGCGCCAACCTCGGCATGGAGTTCCTCTCCGGCGCCCTCGGCTTCGACCCGCTCGCCTTCGAAGTGAGCGCCGCGGAGGCCGGGCGGATCGTGTGGTTCGACGCGCTGGTCAACAACGTCGACCGGTCCTGGCGCAACCCCAACCTGCTGCGCCACCGGGGCGAGCTGTGGCTCATCGACCACGGCGCCACCATGATCTGGCACCACAACTGGCCCGGCGCCGAAGCCTCCGCCGCCCGCCCCTACGACGCCTCCGACCATGCCCTGGCCGGCTTCGCGCCGGACGTCCGCGCCGCCGCCGCGCAGCTCGCGCCCCAGGTCACCGAGGAACTCCTCGCCGAGGTCACCGCCGAGATCCCGGACGTCTGGCTGGACGGCGAGCCCGGCTTCGGCACCCCGGACGAACTGCGCCGGGCCTACGCGCGGCCACTGCTCGCGCGGGCGACCGTCGTGCACGAGCGGATCACCGGAATCACCGGATGCGAGGGGGGCAAGTGAGCGAGCGGCACATCCACATGGCAGGCAGTGTCGTCGAGCGGCACATCATCCGGGGCGGCGAGACCAACGAACGAGACGTCTACGAGTACGTCCTGCTGCGCGTCGTCCCGCGCGTCGAGCGCGGCGAGTGCGTCAACGCCGGGGTGCTGCTGTACTGCCGGGCCAAGGCGTTCGTCGCCGCGCGCACCCATCTGGACGAGGCGCGGCTGCGTGCCCTCGATCCGGGGGCGGACGTCGACGGAGTGCGCGCCGCGCTGCGCGCCGTGGAGGCGGTGTGCGCCGGTGGCGCCGCGGCCGGGCAGGCGGCCGGCGACGACCCCGGCCGCCGCTTCCGCTGGCTGATCGCGCCCCGTTCCACCGTGGTCCAGCCCGGTCCGGTGCACACCGGGCTCACCACCGACCCGGCGGCCGAGATCGAACGGCTGCTTGAGGTGCTGGTGCGCTGAGCGGACCCCTCCGGGCCGGGCGGGGCGGGGGTGATGGATCACACCCTGCCGGTGTCCCGTTGACACCGCGTGCCAGGGCTTCTAGCGTCACGTCTGCCGAAGGTACTAAGCGGTCGCTCACCGCACGAGGGCGGGCCACCGCAGCCGCATCCCCAGGACGAGGAGAAGCAGCATGTCCACCACTGAGCAGCGGGTCGCCGTAGTCACCGGTGCCGCGCGCGGCATCGGTGCCGCCACCGCCGTACGACTGGCCGCCGAAGGGCACGCCGTCGCTGTGATCGACCTCGACGAGGCCGCCTGCAAGGACACCGTGGAGCAGATCACCGCGGCCGGCGGCAAGGCCCTCGCGGTCGGCTGCGACGTCTCCGACGAGGCCCAGGTCGAGGCGGCCGTCGCCCGGATCGCCGAGGAGCTCGGCGCGCCGGTGATCCTCGTCAACAACGCGGGTGTGCTGCGCGACAACCTGCTGTTCAAGATGAGCGTCTCCGACTGGGACACGGTCATGAACGTGCATCTGCGCGGCGCCTTCCTGATGTCCCGCGCCTGCCAGAAGCACATGGTGGACGCCAAGTACGGCCGGATCGTCAACCTGTCCTCCTCCTCCGCGCTCGGCAACCGCGGCCAGGTCAACTACTCCGCCGCCAAGGCCGGTATGCAGGGCTTCACCAAGACCCTCGCCAAGGAGCTGGGCAAGTTCGGCGTCACCGCCAACGCCGTCGCCCCCGGCTTCATCGCCACCGACATGACGGCCGCCACCGCCGAGCGGGTCGGCATGGGCTTCGAGGACTTCAAGGCCGCCGCCGCCACCCAGATCCCGGTGCAGCGCGTCGGCTACCCCGAGGACATCGCGAACGCCGTCGCCTTCTTCACCGGCGAGGCGGCCGGCTTCGTCTCCGGCCAGGTGCTGTACGTGGCCGGCGGACCGCTCGACTAGGGGATACGCGCACATGACATCCGTGGAACTCCCGGAACTCTCCGGCAAGGTCGCCCTCGTCACCGGCGCCAGCCGCGGCATCGGCTACGGCATCGCCGAGGCGCTGGTCGCGCGCGGCGACCGGGTCTGCATCACCGGCCGGGGCGAGGACGCCCTGAAGGAGGCCGTCGACCGGCTCGGCGCCGACCGGGTGATCGGCGTGGCCGGCAAGGCGCACGACGAGGCCCACCAGGCCGTCGCCGTCGAGCGCGTGATGGAGACCTTCGGCCGGGTCGACTACCTGGTCAACAACGCCGGTACCAACCCGGTGTTCGGGCCGATCGCCGACCTCGACCTGAACGTGGCGCGCAAGGTCTACGAGACCAACGTGATCTCGGCGCTCGGCTTCGCGCAGCGCACCTGGCACGCCTGGCAGAAGGAGAACGGCGGCGCGATCGTCAACATCGCCTCGGTGGCGGGCCTCGCGCCCTCGCCCTTCATCGCCGCGTACGGCGTCAGCAAGGCCGCGCTGATCAACCTGACCGGGCAGCTCGCCCACGAGTTCGCGCCCAAGGTGCGGGTCAACGCGATCGCCCCGGCCGTGGTGAAGACCAAGTTCGCCGCCGCCCTGTACGAGGGCCGCGAGGCGGAGGCCGCCGCGGGCTATCCGCTGGGCCGCCTCGGCGTGCCCTCCGACGTCGGCGGCGCCGCCGCCTTCCTCACCTCGGAGCAGTCCGCCTGGGTCACCGGCCAGACGCTGGTGCTCGACGGCGGCGTCTTCCTCAACGCCGGCGTGAGCTGAGGTTCCGGGGCCGACGGACACCCCGCCGGCCCCGGAATAATCCCCTCCGGGACATGACAACGTAGTCACCCGCCGAAATGATCAAAACCCCTGTTCAAACAGGGTTCGGTGGAGCCGCTGCTGCGATATGGTCGCCCGAGTTTCAGCACGTCTGAACGGGGGATCGAGGAGCGTGCGCGTGTTCGCGTTGAACTGGCACCGTCGGCTGCGCCGCGTGGCCGCGGGGGCGTCCCTGTCCCTTTCCCTGCTGGCGGCCGGCTGTGGCGTCCTCTCGCCCGACGAGGAGCGGGACGAGCCGATCGTCGTCGGCACCACCAGCGCCCCCAGCACCCTGGACCCGGCGGCCTCCTGGGACGGCTCCTGGGAACTGTTCCGCAACGTCTACCAGACCCTGCTGAGCTACCCCAACGGCGCCACCACGCCCCGCCCCGACGCGGCCCGCGGCTGCGCGTTCACCGACAGCTCGAACCAGGTGTACCGGTGCGAGCTGCGCGGCGGGCTGACCTTCTCCGACGGGGACCCGCTCGACGCGGCGGCCGTCAAGTACTCGATCGACCGGATCAGGGACATCGACGTCGACGGCGGCCCGGCCGGCCTGCTGGGCAGCCTCGACCGGGTCCAGGCACCGAGCGAGCACGAGGTGGTCTTCCACCTCAACAAACCGGACGCCACCTTCCCGTTCGTGCTCGCCACCCCCGCGATGTCCATCGTCGACCCCGACACCTACCCGGCGAAGGCCGTGCGCCGGGACGGCGAGGTCGTCGGCTCCGGGCCGTACGCGCTGAAGTCCTTCGCGGAGGGCGAGCGGGCCGAACTCGTCCGCAACGACCGCTACGACGGCTTCGCGGAGCGCCGGAACGACGCGGTGACCATCGAGTACTTCGACTCCTCGCAGGACATGGTGCGGGCGCTGCGGGACGGGCGGATCCAGGTGACCTTCCGCGGCCTGGCCGCGAACGACGTCATCGACCTGGAGAGCGGCACCGCCGAGGAGGAGGACCTCCAGCTGTTCGAGGGCACCGGCGCAGACATCAGCTACCTGGTCTTCGACCCCGACGACCCCTGGACGGGCCGCAAGGCGGTACGGCGGGCGGTCGCCCAGGTCATCGACCGCGCGGCGATCGCCCACGACGTCTACCGGGACACCGTCGAACCGCTGTACTCGATGGTCCCGCAGGGCGTCACCGGGCACACCACCGGCTTCTTCGACGAGTTCGGCGACCCCAGCGTCGGCAAGGCCCGCACCCTCCTCACCCGGGCCGGCATCGACGAGCCCGTCCCGCTCACCCTCTGGTACACCACCGACCGCTACGGCTCCGAGACCGCCCGCGAGTTCAAGGTGCTCGAACGGCAACTGGAGGCTTCCGGACTGTTCACGGTGACGCTCCGGAGCCGCCCGTGGACGACGTACGTGGCCGGGTACCAGAAGGGCGAGTACCAGGTCTTCGGCCGGGGCTGGTTCCCCGACTTCCCGGACGCCGAGAACTTCATCGCGCCGTTCGTCGGGGAGCAGAACGCCCTGGGCACGCCCTACGCCGTCCCGGAGATCACCGACGAACTGCTGCCGCGCTCCCGGCGGGAGAGCGACCGGGCCGAGGTGGTGGAGGAGTTCGAGGAGGCGCAGCGCGTCCTCGTCGACGACGCGCGGCTGCTGCCGCTGTGGCAGGGCCGGCAGTACGTGGCGACGAGCGAGGACATCTCGGGCGCGGAACGGGCACTCGACCCGTCGACGATCATGATGATGTGGGAACTGCACCGCAAGACGAGCTGGTAGCCCCGCTCCGCTGCCTTTCCGCACCGGTTGTCAGTGGTCGCCTGTAGGTTCTGAAGTGCTGAAGCGACCGCACACCGTAAGGAAGTTGACGTGACCGACATCGCCATGCTGCCCGAGTCCTGGCGCGAGGTGCTGGGCGGCGAGCTGGAGCAGCCCTACTTCAAGGAGCTGACGGAGTTCGTCGAGGAAGAGCGGGCGAACGGCCCCGTCTACCCGCCGCGCGAAGAGGTCTTCGCCGCCCTGGCGGCCACGCCGTACGACCAGGTGAAGGTGCTGGTTCTCGGGCAGGACCCGTACCACGGCGAGGGGCAGGGCCACGGCCTGTGCTTCTCGGTCCGGCCGGGCGTCAAGGTCCCGCCGTCGCTGCGGAACATCTACAAGGAACTGCACGCGGAGCTGGACGTCCCGGTCCCGGACAACGGCTATCTGATGCCGTGGGCGAAGCAGGGCGTCCTGCTGCTCAACGCGGTGCTCACGGTCCGGGCCGGCGAGGCCAACTCGCACAAGGCCCGCGGCTGGGAGCTGTTCACGGACGCGGTGATCCGCGCGGTGGCCGACCGTCCGGACCCGGCGGTGTTCGTGCTGTGGGGCAACTACGCGCAGAAGAAGCTGCCGCTGATCGACGAGGAGCGGCACGCGGTGGTCAAGGGCGCGCACCCGTCCCCGCTGTCGGCGAAGAAGTTCTTCGGCTCCCGGCCGTTCACGCAGATCAACGAGGCGGTCGCGGCGCAGGGCCACGAGCCGATCGACTGGACCATTCCCGACCTGGGCTGATCCGGGGCTGTCGGCCGGGTCGCCCCGTGTCCGCGGCATGAGCGGAGGGACAGGGCCTCAACCCGGGGCTGTCGGCCGGATCGGCCCCGTGTCTGCGGCGTGATCGCCGGGACAGGGCCTAACGTCGTCGGCAACAGCCGGATGAGTGGCGCGGAGGACGCGGTGGCCCAGGGACAGGAGCGGACGGCACCGGACGCCGTGCCGACCCGGATCGGACAGGTCGTCATGCTGCATCACGCGGGCGACCGCGAGGAGGCCCGGCACCGCTACCTCGGCCTGTGGGCGGAGATCGGCGAGCACGGCGACCCGCTGCACCGCTGCACCCTGGCCCACTACCTCGCCGACACCCAGGACGACCCGGCGGACGAACTGGCCTGGGACCTGCGGGCGCTGGCCGCCGCGGAGGAACTCACCGCCGGGCACCCGGCCGGTCACGAGGGCGCGCTCGCCGCGCGTTCCCTCTATCCCTCCCTGCACGCGAACCTGGCGGCCGACTACGACCGGCTCGGCCGCCCCGACGCCGCCCGGCTGCATCTGCGGTGGGCCCGCCGCGCGGCCGAGACACTCGGGGACGACCGCTACGCGGCGGGGGTGCGCGCGGCGATCGGCCGCCTGGAGCGCAGGCTGGGGCAGAGCGGTCCGCACGGTCCTTCCCCGGAGGGGCCGGGGCCCTGGGGGCCGCCCAGGCAGCGGCCCTGAGCGGGAGCGGGGTTCACCGGCCGTAGGTCCGCTCGCAGATGGCCGCCTCCGGGCTGCCCGGCCGCCAGCCGCCGTAGGTCCGGCCCAGAGCGCACAGGTCCGCGTCGCCGCCGCGCTGTTCGGGGAGCGGCGCGGGGATCCTGGGGGAGGCGGGTTCGGGGCGCCGCCGCGACGGCTCGGACCTAGGAGGCCGGGGTGCGGGCCGGGGTTCGGTACGGGCGGCCGGTGGCTGCTCCGGTGGCTGCTCCAGTGGTGCGGCGGTGGGCGAGAGAGCCGACGGGGCGGGCGCGCGGGGCGGTGGGTCGGTCCCGTGGGCCGGTTCCCCGGCCGGTTCGGTCAGTTCCAGGGCCTCGCGGACCGGGGCCTCGACGGCACGGGGGTGCCGGGGGCCGTCCGGACGCGGGGCGGAGGGCCGGGCCTCGCCGGTCGCCGGATCGGGGGCGGGCGGACGCTGGACGGTGACACAGCCGGTCACGGCCGTGACGGCCACGGTCACCAGAAGCGCCGCGGTGGTCGTCGTTCTCTGCACCCGCGCCACTCTGCTGGCCGGTCCGCCCGCACGGCGGCGGACCGGCGCAGGTTGCCCCACATGGGTGACCTTCGGCCCCGTACGAGGTGCCACCCCGTACGGGGTGCCGGGGGCCACCGGGGCTGACGGCGGTGTCCGCTCCGTCCGGGACGGTTCCCCCCGGGGGGCGGGGTGGGGTCTGAACGCGGGGGTTCGGAGGTGCGGGCTCGGGGCGGGGCTCTGAACGCGCGGGTTCGCAGGCGCAGGCGCGGAAGCACGGGTCCCGAAGCCGCAGGTCCCGAGGTGCGGGCCCGGTGTCCACACCCCCGGCCGGCGCTCCTCGCCGCCCCGTATGCTGCCGAGCGGACCCGGGGCGGCGTGGCAGGCGGACCGGGCCGGTGATCTGTGAAGAACTTCCCTGAGGAGAACGCCCGTGAAGGTCGGCTGCATCGGACTCGGCGACATCGCGACCAAGGCGTACCTCCCCGTGCTCGCCTTCCAGCCCGGCGTCGAACTGCACCTGCACACCCGGACGCCCGCGACCCTCACCCGCGTCGGCGACGGACTGCGGGTGCCGCCGCAGCGGCGCCACACCGGCCTCGACGCGCTGCTCGCCGAGGACCTCGACGCCGCCTTCGTGCACGCCCCGACCGAGGTCCACCCCGAGATCGTGACCCGACTGCTGCGGGCGGGCGTCCCGACGTACGTCGACAAGCCGCTCGCCTACGAACTCGCCGACGCCGAGCGGCTGGTGGCCCTCGCCGAGGAACGCAACACCAGCCTGGCCGTCGGGTTCAACCGGCGGCACGCCCCCGGCTACACGCAGTGCGCCGAGCACCCCCGCGAGCTGATCCTGCTCCAGAAGAACCGCATAGGGCTGCCGGAGCAGCCGCGCACGATGATCCTCGACGACTTCATCCACGTCGTCGACACCCTGCGCTTCCTCGTCCCGGGCGAGATCGACGACATCACCGTGCGGGCCCGGGTGCAGGACGGACTGCTGCACCACGTCGTGCTCCAGCTCGCCGGCGACGGCTTCACCGCGCTCGGCGTCATGAACCGGCTCAGCGGCTCCAACGAGGAGATCCTCGAAGTCTCCGGGCAGGACACCAAACGCCAGGTGGTCAACCTCGCCGAGGTCATCGACCACAAGGGCCAGCCCACCGTCAGGCGGCGCGGCGACTGGGTGCCGGTCGCCCGGCAGCGCGGCATCGAGCAGGCGGTCCTCGGCTTCCTCGACGCGGTCCGCGCGGGCAAGGTGCTCAGCGCCCAGGACGCGCTGCGGACCCATGAGCTGTGCGAGCGGGTGGTACGGGAGGTTCAGGAGCGGTCCGCCTGAACCGCAGCGCCCGCCCGCCCGCGGCGGCGGCCCAGCCGACGAGGACGCCCAGTGCCGCGTACGGCGGCCAGTCGCCGAAGCGGACGTAGGGCGTGCTGCCGTGGGCGAGCGGGACGTCGTACACCCGGGCGCCGCTCACGTCGGTGCCGAGCGCCGGCCCGATCCGGGCGCCGCTCGCGTCGTACACGGCGGAGACGCCGGTGAGCGTGGCGTGCACCATCGGGCGGCCGGTCTCGGCGGCGCGCAGCGCGGCCAGCGACGCGTGCTGCGCGGGCGCCCAGCTGTGCTGGAACGTCGACGTCGACGACTGGGCGACCAGCACCTCGGCTCCGTCCTCGGCGAGATGACGGCTCATGTCGGGGAACGCGCTCTCGAAGCACACCATCGGACCGACCCGCAGGCCGTCCCCGGCGTCCATCACGACCTGTGCCGTGCCCCGCCTGCGGTCCTCGCCCGCCGCCTTGCCGACCGAGGTGGCCCAGCCGAGCAGCGAACGGGCCGGGACGTACTCGCCGAACGGGACGAGCCGCATCTTGTCGTAGCGCTGACCGGTCGGTCCGGCCGGGCCGACCAGGACCGAGCTCTTGAATATGCCGGGCCGGTCCGAGCGCCGCGCGTCCACGTTGACCAGCAGGCCGGCGCCGGTCTCCCGGGACAGCGCCGCGAGCCGCCGGGCCAGGTCCGGCCGGTCGCCCAGGTCGAAGCCGACGCTGCTCTCGCCCCACACGACCAGGTCCACGCCCTGTCCGGCCAGCTTGCGGGTCAGCGCCTCCTCGCGGTCGAACCGGCGGGCGGGGCTGCCGGTGCCGGCCACCACCCCGGCCTGGACGACACCGATCCGCACCCGGCCGTCGGCGTCCGAGTGGCCGGGCGGCGGCGACCAGACCCAGGCCGCGGAGCCGGCGGCGGCTGTGGCGAGGAGACCGGCCACGGCGGGCATCCGGGCCCGCCGCGCGGCGACCAGCACGACGACGGCGACATTGACGGCCACGATCAGGAAGCCGACCAGCCACACCCCGCCGACCGAGGCGAGCCGCAGCGCCGCCGGGACCTGCCACTGACTGGCGCCGAGTACGCCCCACGGCCCGCCGAGCCCCTGCCAGGACCGCACCAGCTCGATCACCAGCCACCCTGATGGCAGCACCACGAGCGCCGCCGCGATCCCGGCCCGCGAGGGTGTCCCGCCCAGCAGCCGCCGCGCGAGCCGGCCCCACGGCGCCCACAGCGCGCCCAGCAACGCGGCGATGACGAAGGTGAACACGTGCAGGCTCGGCAGCAGCCAGTGGTGCATCGCCAGCATGAACCCGAACCCGCCGCACCAGCCGTCGTACCCCGCCCGCCGTCCGGTCGGCGCCGCGCGCACCAGCAGCAGCCAGGGGACCAGCGCGCACCAGGCCCACCACCACAGCGACGGCGCGGGGAAGGCGAGTACCGGCAGGGCGCCCGCGAACACCGCGAGCAGGGAGCGGCGCCAGGGAGCGGCGAGCCAGTGGCCGAGGGTCTTCATGGGCGCCTCCCTACCCCGCGGTGCCTCCAGTGTGCGCCGTCGCGGTCATCCGATCAGCGGGAGGCCCGTTCAGTTGATCACACCGGGATGATGGGCGCTGTCTGTCGGGGAGCGGGAGCGGGAGCGGCCGGCTCCTGGTCCGAGGGAAGGCGAGGGACCGCCGAGCCGGGGTCGAAGCCGGCGAAGGCCAGGCCGATGACGAAGCCGGCCGCCTCCTCCAACTGGCGCGCGCGGCCCAGCCCGCCCAGCGTCGCCGGGAGCGCGCCGGCGTCCTGGACCAGGCGCCCGACCACGCGCAGCGCCGCCGCGTCGTCCCCGCACATCGCCACTGTCGCCGGAGGCCGGGCGTCGTCCGAGGGGTCCGTCCACCGGTCGGCGGGAAAGAGATGGAACGCCTTCACCACCCGGGACCCGGGAGCGAGCCCGGCGATCCGCTCCGCCATCGACTCGCCGGGACCGGTGAGCAGGGTGCCGACGCCGTGGCCGACGGCGTTCGTGGGGTCGATCAGCGGCATTTCCGCCAGCGCGCCGTCGGCGGCGCCCGCCGAGCGCAGCATGTCCTCGACCCCGTCCCACGTCACGGCGAGCAGCACCGCGTCGCGGCCGGCGACCGCGGCGTGCGGGGCGACGGCGTGCACGCCGGCGCCCAGTCGCTCGGCGAGTTCGCGGGCCTTGGCCGACGACCGTCCGCCGAGCGCCACCTCGTGTCCCGCGCGAGCCCAGCGCTCGCCCAGGGCCGCCGCGAGTGTCCCGGTGCCCAGAATTCCGATGCGCATCTGTCCGTGCCCTTCCCTCGGCAGTCCGTGAAGTGGCCACGGTAGGGAAGGCGACACGCACCGATCGGTGCGTGCCGGACGCGCGATGATGGGCGGCGCCATGACTGACGCCGATGCCCACTGCTACGAAGCGGTCGCCGACTGCCGGCTGCGTGCGGCCACCGATCTCTTCGCCCACACCTGGGACCCCGTTGTGCTGGCGGCGCTGCGCGAGGGGCCGCGTCGGCGGCGTGAGCTGCGCGCGGCGATCGGTGGCGTCAGCGACAAGGTGCTGACCGACGCCCTGCGCCGGCTGCTCGCGGCGGGACTGATCGGCCGCCGGGCCCGCGCCGAGGCCCCGCCCCGCGTCGACTACGCGCTGACCGGCCTGGGACAGAGCCTGGTCGAGGGGCCGATGAGAGCGCTCGCCCGCTGGGCGGTCGACCACGGCGACGAGCTTCTCGCCGCCCAGGAGAGCCAGGAAAGGGATACCCCTGTGGACTAGGATGATCGATGATCGATCAAATCTGAGCAGGGGGTACCCATGACGCGTCCCATCACCGTGGTCACCGGCGGCAGCCGGGGCATCGGCGCCGCGACCTGTCTGCGGCTCGCGGCGGACGGGCACGACCTCGCCGTGGGCTACGTCCGGGACTCGGCCGCCGCCGAGGCGGTGGCCGACGGGGTGCGGGCGGCCGGCGGGCGGGCCGTCGCCGTACGGGTGGACACGTCGGTGGCGGCGGACGTCGAACGGCTCTTCGCCGAGACCGAGTCCCGGCTCGGGCCGGTGACGGGACTGGTGAACAACGCGGCGGTGACCGGTCCGCTGGGCCGGCTCGCCGACAGCGACACCGCCGATCTGCGCCGGGTCCTGGACGTCAACCTGCTGGGCACCCTGCTGTGCGCGCGGCGCGCGGCGCAGCTGATGGCCGCCCGGGGCGGCGGCGCCATCGTGAATGTCTCCTCGGGCGCCGCGACCCTCGGCAGCCCCGGGGAGTACGTGCACTACGCGGCGAGCAAGGCCGGGGTGGACGCCCTGACGGTGGGCCTGTCCAAGGAACTTGGCCCGGACGGCATCCGCGTCAACGCGGTCGCGCCCGGTCTGGTCGACACCGACATGCACGCCGCGATGGGCGCCCCGGACCGGGTCCGGCAGATGGCCCCGGGCGTTCCGTTGCGCCGCGCCGGGCGCGCGGAGGAGATCGCCGCGGCCATCGCCTGGCTGCTGTCACCGGACGCCTCGTACACGACGGGCGCGGTACTGCGGGTGGCGGGCGGCCGCTGAGGCGGTCCGGTCACCGGGGCCGGCCGGTCCGGTCACCGGGGCCGGCCGGTCCTGTCACCGGGTGTGGCCGGTCCTGTCACCGGGTGTGGCCGGTCCGGTCCTCACGCCGCCTCGATCACCTCGCCGCGCATCGCGGCCGCCCACTCGACCACCAGGAGTTCGTACTCCTCGCGCTCCTGGGCCGACAATGATCCGCCCGCGCGCCGCCACAGCGCGCGGATCCGCTCGTTCAACTCGGCGGCGGAGCGCGCGGAATCGCGGGCCGGGGCTTCGGGGGACATGCCGACAAGCCTAGGGGCAAGCACTGACAGTCCGCTACCGGGCGGCTACAGAAGCCGCCGGGACCGCACGGCTAGTGCGCCGCCTCGCCCGCGTCCGGGCTCAGTACGCCCATGCTGACCAGCACGATGAGCACGATGCCCAGGACGACGCGGTAGTAGACGAAGGGCATGAAGCTCTTGGTGGAGATGAACTTCATGAACCACGCGATCACCACATATCCGACACCGAACGCGATGATCGTCGCGAAGATCGTCGGACCCCAGGCGACGTGATCGCTCTCCAGCGCGTCCTTCAGCTCGAACAGGCCCGAGGCGAGCACCGCGGGGACCGCGAGCAGGAACGAGTAGCGGGCCGCGGCCTCGCGCCGGTAGCCCATGAACAGGCCGCCGCTGATGGTCGCGCCGGAGCGGGAGACGCCCGGGATGAGCGCCGCCGCCTGGCAGAGGCCGAAGATCAGGCCGTCCCGCACGCCGAGGTCCGTCAGTTCCTTGCGCTGCTTGGCCACCCGGTGCCGGCCGCCGCTCTCGTCGCGCGCCGCCAGCCGGTCCGCGACCCCGATCACGATGCCGACGACCACCAGCATGGTGGCGGTGATCCGCAGGTCGCGGAACGGGCCCTCGATCTGGTCCTTCAGGGTCACCCCGAGCACGCCGATCGGGATCGACCCGATGATGACCAGCCAGCCCATGCGCGCGTTGTGATCCCCCCGCATCTCCTTGTTCGCCAGCGACTTGCTCCACGCCCCGATGATCGAGGCGATGTCCTTGCGGAAGTAGATCAGCACGGCGGCCTCGGTACCGATCTGGGTGATCGCCGTGAAGGCCGCCCCCGGGTCGTGCCAGCCGGAGAACGCCGCGGTCAGCCGCAGGTGCGCGCTGGAGGAGACGGGGAGGAACTCGGTCAGCCCCTGGACGAGTCCGAGGATGAATGATTCAAACCAAGACATGAGGTTACGAAGTCCAAGTGCCGATCGTGAACGGGCGGAACGGGCGACGGACACGTCTGCCGACGCCTGCGGTGATCAGGATCGGGCGTGCCGAGGGGCAGCGTAGCGCCCCCGGATGACAGGCCGGGCACAGGGCCCGGTCAGCGCGGACGCAGCCGGTTCCGCTTGCGCCAGGCCAGCACGGCACCGGCGAGACCGGGCAGCGCGATGCAGGCCAGCGCGATCAGGAAGGCGGGCGAGGTGGGGGTGGCGGCGCGGGCGCCGGCCACGACGTAGGCGGCGGTGTTCGGGACGGAGCCGAGCGCCGTCGCGAGCAGGAACGGCAGCAGCCCCATCCGGGAGACCGCGGCGCAGTAGTTCGCCGCCGCGAACGGCACCCCGGGGAACAGCCGCGCGGCCAGCATCGACCGGAAGCCGTGTCTGCTGAGCTGCCCGTCCGCGGCCTTCAGCCACTTGCCGCGCAGCAGCGGACGCAGCGCCTCCTGGCCGAGGATCCGGCCCAGGCAGAAGGCGATGCCGGCGCCCAGCACCGTGCCCGCCAGCGCGGAGCCGAGGCCGAGTGTCGAGCCGAAGAGCGCGCCCGCCGCCAGGTTGAGCAGCGGGCGGGGCACGAAGGCGACGGTGCACAGTCCGTACGCGACCGCGTACGCCAGCACCGCCGCGGCGCCGCCGACGTGCGGTGGCCAGCCGTGCACCAGCAGCTTCTGCGGCTGGAACAGCAGCACCGCCGAGGCGGCCGAGGCGAGCAGCAGGACCAGCAGGGAGAGCCGGGACCACGGCGACAGCAGGATTCTCGTCGCGCGGGCGGAGATCCCGGTCGGCGCGGCGGGGACCGGTGTTGTTCCGGTGGCGGCCCGGGGAGAGGCCGTGGCGGTGCCCCCAGAGCGGGTGGTGGCATCGAGCATCCGGTGACACTAACCGACACATACATGTGATCGCCGTATGGTGCGTCTCATGACTGTCACAGGCGGGCAGAGTCCGGCCGCGCCGAACAGTCCGCTCGCCGACCGCGTGCTGGAGCGGCTCACCGCCGTCTACCCGGCCGCCGCCGACCCGGAGCGGGCCGCGCCGATGCGCGCGTACATGAAAGACGTGGCCCCTTTCCTGGGCCTGACCAGCCCGGTCCGGCGCGACCTGGCCCGTACCGTCCTGCGGGACACCCCGCGCCCCGGCGCGGCGGACTGCGCCGCGATCGCGCTGCGCTGCTGGCGGCTGCCGGAGCGGGAGTACCACTATTTCGCGGTGGATCTGCTGCGCCGTCATGTGTCGGTCCTCACCTCCGGTTTCCTGCCGGTGGTCCGGCATGTGCTCACCACCGTCCCGTGGTGGGACACCGTGGATCCGCTCGCCGCGCATGTCGTCGGCGGCCTGGTGGCGGCAGGCCCGGGGCTCCGTACGGTGCTGGACGCCTGGATCGAGGACGACGACCGGTGGCTGGTCCGCGCGGCCCTGCTGCACCAGCTCCGGTACCAGGAACGCACCGACACCGACCGGCTCTTCGGGTACTGCCGCGCCGCGCGGACCACGGCGACTTCTTCGTCCGCAAGGCGATCGGCTGGTCCTTGCGCGAGTACGCCAAGACCGACCCGGCGGCGGTCCGCGGCTTCGTGGCGCGGCACCGGGAGCGGCTCGCTCCGCTGTCGGTCCGGGAGGCGCTGCGGTCCGTCGGGCCCTGAGCCGCCGCATCGCCTATCGAACTCCCGTGCCATAAAAAACCATTCGACGTGGGGCAAAGCGTCGGCAATCATCGGCGTCATGTTCCGGTACGCCTTCCACCTCGTCGCATCCGCAGCCGCGGATGGACCGAAGGCTGCCGTCGGCGGCGCCCGAAGCTGACCCTCTCCGGATCGTCCGGCGGACCCCGCAGGGGGAGGGTCGGCGAGTCACCGGGGTCCCTCTCGCTCATCCCCCTCACGAGGCTTCGAGGTAACGCCATGTCCAAGACGGCGTACGTCCGCACCAAACCGCATCTGAACATCGGCACGATGGGCCATGTCGACCACGGCAAGACCACCCTGACCGCCGCCATCACGAAGGTCCTCGCCGAGCGCGGCGGCGCCGCGTTCGTGCCGTTCGACCGCATCGACCGGGCCCCCGAGGAGGCGGCGCGCGGCATCACCATCAACATCGCGCACGTCGAGTACGAGACCGACACCCGCCACTACGCGCACGTCGACATGCCCGGTCACGCCGACTACGTCAAGAACATGGTCACCGGCGCCGCCCAGCTCGACGGGGCGATCCTCGTCGTCTCCGCGCTGGACGGGATCATGCCGCAGACCGCCGAACACGTGCTGCTCGCCCGGCAGGTGGGCGTCGACCACATCGTCGTCGCGCTCAACAAGGCCGACGCGGGCGATGAGGAGCTGACGGACCTGGTGGAGCTGGAGGTCCGGGAACTGCTCACCGCGCACGGCTACGGCGGTGACACCGCGCCGGTCGTACGGGTCTCCGGACTGAAGGCACTGCACGGCGACCCCCGGTGGACGGCGTCCGTGGAGGCGCTGCTCGACGCGGTGGACACGTATGTGCCGATGCCCGAGCGGTATCTGGACGCGCCGTTTCTGCTGCCGGTGGAGAACGTGCTCACCATCACCGGCCGGGGCACGGTCGTCACGGGTGCCGTCGAGCGTGGCACGGTCCGGGTCGGCGACCGCGTCGAGGTGCTCGGGGCGGGCGTCGAGACGGTGGTCACCGGCCTGGAGACGTTCGGCAAGCCGATGACGGAGGCCCAGGCCGGCGACAACGTGGCGCTGCTGCTGCGCGGGGTCCCCCGGGACGCGGTCCGGCGCGGGCACGTGGTGACGGCGCCGGGGAGCGTGGTGCCGGCGCGGGGGTTCACGGCCCAGGTGTATGTGCTGTCGGCGCGGGAGGGCGGGCGTGCGACGCCCGTCTTCAGCGGATACCGGCCGCAGTTCTACATCCGTACGGCGGATGTCGTCGGGGACGTCGACCTGGGGGAGGGCGGTGTCGCCCGGCCCGGGGAGACGGTCACGATGGCCGTGGAGCTGGGGCGGGAGGTGCCGCTCGAGCCGGGGCTCGGGTTCGCCATCCGCGAGGGCGGACGGACCGTGGGCGCCGGGACGGTGACGGAGGTGCGGTGAGAGCCGGGCTCCCGCACCGGCGCGGCGGACGGCCGGGCACCGGCACGATGGAGAGCGGAAAGCCGGGCACCGGCACAATGAAGAGGTGAACGCCGATCCCGTACCCGTCTCCCGCGTCACCGAGCACGGGCTCGCCAAGCTCATGCCGGACATCGACCGGGAGCGGGCCTGGCTGCTGACAGTCGACGGGGCGCCGCAGTCGTACGTCGACCTGGACCAGCCGGAGCATCTGGAGTTCGAGTACACGCGACGGCTCGGGCATGTGCTGGACGTCGTGGCCGAGCCGGGGCGGGCGCTGGACGTACTGCATCTCGGCGGGGGCGCGTTCACCCTGCCCCGGTACGTGGCGGCGACCCGGCCCGGCTCCCGGCAGGACGTGGTGGAGTTCGACCGCGGACTGCTGGAGCTGGTCGCCGAGCACCTGCCGCTCCCGGCCGGCGCCCGCATCGCGCCGCACCCGGCCGACGCCCGCGACTGGCTGGCCAAGGCCCGGGCGGACTCGGCGGACGTCCTGGTCGCCGACGTCTTCGGCGGCTCCCGGGTGCCCGCGCACCTGACCTCCGTGGCCTACGCGGAGCAGGCCGCGCGGGTGCTGCGGGGCGACGGCGTGTACCTGGCCAACCTGGCCGACGCCGCGCCGTTCGACTTCCTGCGCTCCCAGCTGGCCACTCTCGCCACTCGGTTCGCGGAGCTGGTGCTGATCGCCGAGCCGGGTGTGCTGCGCGGGCGCCGGTTCGGCAACGCGGTGCTGGCCGCCGCCCACCGGCCACTGGACGTGACCGCGCTGGCCCGCCGCACCGCCGCCGACGCCTTCCCGGCCCGGGTGGAACACGGCCCGGGACTGCGGAGGTTCATGGGCACCGCACGGCCGGTGCGGGACGCGGACGCGGTGCCGTCACCCGAGCCGCCCGAGGGGGCGTTCGGTATCGGCATCGGGTGAGGCGGTACCGGGGTCCTGGTGCCGTGGCTGTCGGGAACGTGCGGTGGGCGGTATCGGCTGATGCGGTGCGGGGGCCTTCGGTGTCGGCGGGTTGCCTGCGTCTGGCCGGCGCGGGACGCGGACGCGGCACCGTCACCCGGGCTCTCCCAGAGGGCGTTCGACATCGGCTGACGCGGCGCCGCCGCCCTTCGCCGCGCGCGTCACCGGCGAAGGGCGGCGGCGCAGGTTCCGTACGTCCGGGACGCCCAGTACGGCCGCCGTGACCAGGACCACCAGCACCGCGCAGCCCCACAGCGACTCGGTGCGCCCGAACGCCGACTCCGAGGGGCCCGCCAGCGCGGTCGCCGCCGGCACCAGCGCGACCGAGCCGAACCAGTCGTACGCCGATATCCGCGACAGCTTCTCCTCGGGCACCTCCTGATGCAGCGCGGTCATCCACGAGACGCCGAAGACCTCGATGGACACGCCGGTGACGAGCATCACCGCGCACAGCACGCCGACCGGCGCCGTCAGCGCCAGGGCGGCGGAGGGAAGGGCCAGCGGGAAGACGCACAGGGTGCCGGCGAGCAGCAGGCGGCGCGGTTTCCAGCGGGTCATCAGCAGCGCGCCGCCGACCGTGCCGGCGCCGAAGCAGGCCAGCGCCAGGCCCCACGGGCCGGCCCCGCCCAGGTGGTCGCGGGCGACCAGCGGGCCGTAGACCGCCTCGGCGGCGCCGACCACCGCGTTGGCGACCGAGAACTGCACCACGACGCCCCACAGCCACGGCCGGCCGCTGAACTCCCGCCAGCCCTCCCGCAGATCGGCGAACAGGCCGTCGCCCGGGGCCCGCGGCAGGATGTGGCTCACGTCGAGCAGCCCGCGCAGCGCGGCCGCACAGCCGAACGCCGCCGCGTCCGCCGCGAGCACCCAGCCGGGACCGATCGCGGCGACCAGCGCGCCGCCCAGCGCCGCGCCGCCCAGGCCCGCGCCGTGCACCGCCATCCGGAACACCGCGAAGGCCCGTCCGGCGTGCTCGCCGTCGACCGAGGACATCAGCATGCCCTCCGCCGCCGGGGAGAAGAACGCCTGCCCGGTGCCGCCGAGCCCGGCCAGCAGCATCATCTGCCACAACCGCGGCTCCCCGGCCAGGACCAGCACCGCGAACGCCGCCTGCGACACACAGTTCAGCGTGTTGGCGGCGACCATCACCCGGTGCCGCGGCAGCCGGTCCGCCAGCGCGCCGCCGATCAGCAGGAAGAGCACCAGGGGCAGGGTGCGGGCGGCGGCCACCAGACCCACGTCGCCGCCGTCGCCGCCCGCCTCCAGCACGGCGAACGCGGCGGCGATCAGCGCGCCGTTGCCGCCGAGGCCGGTCACCACCGTGGCGGTGGTGAGCAGGGTGTAGTTGCGGGTCGCCCAGACGGGGCGGCGGGGGCGGAAGGGCAGGGTCGGCACTGGGTGACTATCGCCGTCCCGGCCGCCGATGACAATCCGTGTATGCCGCATCCGGTGCTTCCGGGAAGGGGCGGACGGCCTCTGGCCCCCGATGCTACTCACGGGTAACCTGTCGTCATGAGCGCAGACCAGATGTCGATCGGCGAGATGCTCGCCGCCACGGTGCCGATGGTGCGGACCCTGAAGCTGGAGTACCTGGAGACCGGTCCGGACCGGGCCGTACTGGCCCTCCCGGACCAGAGCGAGTACCGCAACCACGTCGGCGGACCGCACGCCGGAGCGATGTTCACCCTCGGCGAGTCGGCCAGCGGCGCGATCGTGCTGGCCGCGTTCGGCGACCAGCTCTCACGGGCCGTGCCGCTGCCGGTCAACGCCGAGATCGCGTTCAAGAAGATCGCGCTGGGCCCGGTCACCGCCACCGCGACGCTCGGGCGGCCCGCCGCCGAGGTGGTCGCGGAGCTGGACGAGGGCCGGCGCCCCGAGTTCCCGGTGACCGTGGCCATCCGGCGCGAGGACGGCGCCGTCACCGGGGAGATGACCGTGACCTGGACCCTGCGGCCCAACGGCTGAGCACCACGGCAGCGCGAGCCGCGAGGGCCCGGCCGGGTGGTGCCGGGCCGGGCCCTCGGACCAGCGGGCGTCAGGCGGCGAGGTGACCGCCGGTGCCGTCCAGGGCGCCGTCCCCGCCGCCCGCCAGGCCGGCCACGAACTCCTTCAGCCACGCCGTGAAACCCGGCCCCAGATCGGGCCGGTCGCAGGCCAGCCGCACCACCGTGCGCAGGTACTCCGCCTTGTCCCCGGTGTCGTAGCGCAGGCCGTCGAAGACCACCCCGTGCACCGTGCCGCCCGCGGCGAGGTCCTGGAGGGCGTCGGTGAGCTGGATCTCCCCGCCCCGGCCCGGCGCGGTGCGCTCCAGGACGCCGAAGACGGCCGGGTCCAGGACGTAACGGCCGATGACCGCGTACCGGCTCGGCGCCCGCTCCGGGGCCGGCTTCTCCACCAGCCCGGTGACCCGGACCACCCCCTGCTCCCCGGTGGCCTCGACGGCGGCGCAGCCGTACAGGTGGATCTGGTCCGCCGGCACCTCCATCAGCGCGACGACGCTCCCCGCGTACCGGCCCTGGACGTCGAGCATCCGGCTGAGCAGCGTCTCGCGCGGATCGATCAGGTCGTCGCCGAGCAGCACGGCGAACGGCTGGTCGCCGATGTGCCGGCGGGCGCACAGGACCGCGTGGCCGAGGCCCAGCGGCTCGCCCTGCCGGATGTGGTGGATGTCCGCGAGCCGCGCCGGATCGCGCACCGCGTCCAGCCGTACGGTGTCGCCCTTCGCCGCGAGGGTCTGTTCCAGTTCCAGGGCGTGGTCGAAGTGGTCCTCGATGGCCCGCTTGTTGCGCCCGGTGATCATCAGTACGTCGTCCAGACCGGCCGCCGCCGCTTCCTCGACGACGTACTGGATGGCCGGTTTGTCGACCACCGGCAGCATCTCCTTGGGGGTGGCCTTCGTGGCGGGCAGGAACCGCGTGCCGAGCCCGGCGGCCGGCACGACCGCCTTGCGCACGGCACGGGCGGGACCGGTCGTGGTCGGAGTGGGGGAGGCGATCATGGGGTCATGCTGACCCGGCCGGATGGGAAACGGCCGAGAACCGCCTCGGAGCGAGCTGTGGGTCATTGCGGGCGCCTTCGCGCCGCGCCGCGTCGCCCGGCGGGATGCCGGGCCCGCCTTGGCGCATAGTGCCTGCGTGCACAGACCCCAGGAGCCCCGGACCGTGACCCCCGCCGCCTCCCGGCGGACCGCCCTGCGCCTGCTGACCGGCGCCGCCGTCGCCGGGGCGGTGGCCGGAACCGGCGGCCGCGCCCACGCCGCCGGCGGCAGCGGACGTGTCGACGGACGTATGTCCGCGGTCGGCGGCAGCGCGGGAGTCGACGGACGTATGTACGCGGTCGGGGGCAGCGCAGGTGCCGACGGACGTACGTACGCCGTCGACGACCTCGTCGCCCGGCTGACCCTCTCCGAGAAGGTCTCCCTGCTGCACGGGGCACCCGATCCCGCCCCCCTGGGCCAGGCCGGCCACCTCCCCGGCGTGCCCCGCCTCGGCATCCCGCCGCTGCGCCTGGCCGACGGCCCGGCCGGCGTCCGGGTCGCCGCTCCCGCCACCGCGCTGCCCGCCCCCGTCCTGCTGGCCGCCGCCTTCGACCCGGACCTGGCCCGCCGCTACGGCGAGGTCATCGGCCGCGAGGGCCGCGCGCTGGGCCAGGACGTGCTGCTCTCCCCGATGGTCAACCTGATCCGCATCCCGTACGCCGGCCGCAACTTCGAGACCCTCGCCGAGGACCCGCTGCTCGCCGCCGACCTGGTCGCCGCCGAGATCGAGGGCATCCAGAGCGAGGGACTCGTCGCTACCGTCAAGCACTTCGCGCTGAACAACCAGGAGAAGGACCGCGAGACGGTCGACGTCCGGGTCGACGAACGCACCCTGCACGAGGTCTATCTGCGTGCCTTCGAAGCCGCCGTCACCGCCCGCGCCGGCGCGGTGATGGCCGCCTACAACAAGGTCGGCGGCACCCACGCCGGCGAGCACCCGGACCTGCTCACCGGCGTGCTGCGCGAACGCTGGGGCTTCGACGGCCTGGTGATGAGCGACTGGTCCGCCACCCACTCCACCGCCCGCGCCCTCGCCGCCGGCCTCGACCTGGAGATGCCGGACGGCAGGCACTACGGGGACGCCCTGCTGACCGCGGTGCGCGCCGGCACCGTCCCCGAGCAGCACGTCGACCGCGCCGTACGCCGCGTCCTGACCGTCATGGACCGCTTCGGCCTGCTCGCCGCCGCCCCGCCGTCGCGCCCCGCCCGGGACGCCGCCGCCGGGGCCGCCGTGGCCCGCGAGGTCGCCGAGGCCGGTGCCACCCTGCTGCGCAACGAGCACGGCACCCTGCCGCTGGCCCCCGGCCGCACCGTCGCCGTGATCGGCCCCACCGGCGCTCGCCCGCTGGTCGGCGGCGGCGGCAGCGCTCATGTCGTCCCCGACCGCGCCGACGCCCCCTTGGACACCATCGGCGCCCGCGCCGCGCGGGTGACGTACGCCCTCGGCGAGGACATCTTCGGCAAGCGCCTGCCCGCCGACGCCCTCACTCCCGCCCTCGACACCGAGTCCCGCCCCGTCTCCGCCGGCCGCAGCTGGACCTACGACGGCACCCTCACCGTCCCCGAGGACGACGAGTGGACCCTCCTCCTGCACTACTCCGGCGACCCCGCCCACCGCCCCGAGGTCCGGCTCGACGACGCGAACCTCTTCCCGATGGCCCCCGGCTACACCGAGTACTTCCCCGGCGGCCTGCTCACCACCGCCCCCGACGGCCTCGCCGTCCGCCGCCGCACGCTGCGGCTCGGCGCGGGCCGGCACCGGCTGCGGATCACCGCGTCCGGGGGCGAGCGGGGCCAGACCTTCCGGCTGCGGCACCTCACCGGCGCGACCCGCGCGGCCGACGTCACCGAGGCGGTACGCGCCGCCCGCGCCGCCGACGACGTGGTCCTCTTCGCCTACGAGGACGCCACCGAGGGCCAGGACCGCACCACGCTCGCCCTGCCCGGCGGCCAGAACCGGCTGATCGAGGCCGTGACCCGGGCCAACCCCCGCACCACCGTCGTCCTCAACACCTCCGGGGCCGTCCTGATGCCGTGGCTGGCCGGGACCGGCGCCGTGCTCCAGATGTACTACCCCGGCCAGGAGGGCGCCGCCGCCACCGCCGCCGTCCTGTACGGCGAGTGCGACCCGGGCGGCCGGCTCACCCAGACCTTCCCCGCCGCCGACGACCGCCACCCGGTCGCCGGGGACCCGCGCCGCTACCCGGGCGTGGCCGGCACCGAGGAGTACCGCGAAGGCGTCCACATCGGCCACCGCTGGTACGACAGGCACGGCGTGCGCCCGCTGTTCCCCTTCGGGCACGGACTGTCGTACACCTCCTTCGCCTACACCGGCCCGGTGGCCCGCCCGGTGCGGGACGGCGGGCTCGACGTCACCTTCACCGTCCGCAACACCGGCGACCGGGACGGCGTGACGGTGGCGCAGGTCTACGTGGGTCCCTCGCCCGACCTCGCCCTCGACCAGCCCGTACGGGCGCTGGCGGGCTACCGGCGGCTCGCGCTGCGGGCGGGGGAACGCCGCCGGGTGACCGTGCGGGCCGGCGCCCGCACCCTGTCCTGCTGGGACGTCCGGCGCCACGACTGGGTGCTCGGCACCGGCCGGCGGGCGGTGTGGATCGGGACGTCCTCGGCCGATCTGCGGCTGCGCACGAGCGCGGACGTGGGTGCGCCCGGGTGACCAAGTAGGCTTCCCGGGACAGCAGGAGCGAAACCCCGAGGAGCCGACAGTGCACGTCCAGGAGTGGCTCGACACCGTGCCCGCGGCGGCCGTCTACGCCGTGGTGGGACTGGTCATCGGTCTGGAGAGCCTGGGCATCCCGCTGCCCGGCGAGATCATCCTGGTGTCGGCGGCCCTGCTGTCGTCGCAGCACGGCGGCATCGACCCGGTGATCCTCGGCGCCTGCGCCACCGCCGGCGCGGTGATCGGCGACTCCATCGGCTACGCCATCGGCCGCAAGGGCGGCCGGCCCCTGCTGGCCTGGCTGGGCCGGAAGTTCCCGCGCCACTTCAGCGAGGGCCACGTCGCCACCGCCGAACGGTCCTTCACCAAGTGGGGCATGTGGGCGGTCTTCTTCGGCCGCTTCATCGCCCTGCTGCGCATCTTCGCCGGCCCGCTGGCCGGTGTCCTGCACATGCCGTACTGGAAGTTCCTGATCGCCAACGTCCTCGGCGGCATCGTCTGGGCCGGCGGCACCACCGCCGTCATCTACTACGTCGGGGTGGTCGCCGAATCCTGGCTCAAGCGCTTCTCCTGGCTGGGCCTGGTGGCGGCGGTCCTCATCGGCGCCACTTCCATGCTGGTGCTGAAGAGGAGGGCGAAGAAGGCGGAGCCCCTCACGGCACCGGAGGCGGAAACCCCCTGAGGGGCGCGGGACTGTATCGATGTGCGGCTCCGCCGCGTGGGCGCGACCAGCCCCCACGCACCCGCAGCCCGGGAAATACCGTCATCCTCCGAGCTCCCCCCGGTGCACCTTCGCCAACCCCGCGTACCTCGTGCCGTTGAGGGTCAGCCCCTCCCTTTCCTCCCGTGTCAGCTCCCGCCGCACCTTCGCCGGCACCCCCGCCACCAACACCCCCGCCGGCACCACCATCCCCTGCGGCACCAGCGCCTGCGCCGCCACCAGCGACCCCGTCCCGATCACCGCCCCGTTCAGCACGGTCGCCCCCATCCCGACCAGACAGTCGTCCTCGACGGTCGCCCCGTGCACCACCGCGTTGTGCCCGATGGACACCCGCTCCCCGACGGTGACCGGGAAGCCGGGGTCGGCGTGCAGCGTGCAGTTGTCCTGGACGTTGCTGTCCGCTCCGACCGTGATCCGCTCGGCGTCGCCGCGCAGCACCGCCCCGTACCAGACGCTCGCCCCCGCGCCCAGTGTCACGTCCCCGATCACCGAGGCGGTCGGCGCCACGAACGCCGCCCCGGCCACCTCGGGCTCCCTGCCGCCGATGCCCGTGATCAGTGCCTTGTGCGTCATCGTCGCCTCCTGGTCGGGTGAGGTGTCCCCGGCACGGTAGCCCACCGGTGGGGCGAAGATCACAGCCCGCCCCGCACCCTCACCGGGCGGCCCGCTGAGTACCGTGTGCGGGTGCCGAAGCGCGAGAACACGTATCAGTCCTGGGGGCGCCGCCTCGCGCAGCGGGCCGTCCACGCGGGCTGGGACTGGGTGCGGCGCACCGGTTCGGTCACCGCCGAGCAGCCCGGACGGTTCCGCTTCGGCGCCCTCGGCCCCGGCACCCGGCTCGCCTTCCCGCTCGGCACGGTCTTCGGCGAACCCTGGATCCACCTCGGCGCCCACTGCATCATCGGCGAGCAGGTCACGCTGACGGCCGGTCTGATGCCCGACCTCGACCTCGGCCCGGAGCCGATCCTGCGCCTCGGCGACGGCGTCGTCCTCGGCCGGGGCAGCCACGTCATCGCCGACACCACCGTCACCATCGGCAGCGACTGCTACTTCGGCCCGTACGTCTACGTCACCTCCACCAACCACTCCTACGACGATCCGCACCAGCCCATCGGCAAGCAGTGGCCCCGGATGGAGCCGGTCGAGATCGGTCCCGGCTGCTGGATCGGCACCGGCGCGGTGATCCTGCCGGGCGCCCGGATCGGCCGGAACGTGGTGGTGGCCGCCGGCGCCGTGGTCCGCGGCGCGGTGCCCGACCACGCCGTGGTGGCGGGCGCGCCCGCCCGCGTCGTACGGCGCTGGACGCCCGACGGCGGCTGGCAGCCCCCGCTGCGCACGCCGGCCCCGGTGCCGATCCCGGACGGGGTCACCCCGGAGCAGTTGCGGGCGCTGTCGGCGCTGGACGAGGAGACGGCCGCGCACCTCGCGCGGCTGGACGCGGAGTCCTGACCTCGGCCGGTCCGGCAGTACAGTGCACTGAACGATCTGGTACAGCCACGCACCACCCTGGACGGAACGTGTCGGACCTCGACCTGCTGACCCAGTCGCTCGCGCGCAACGTCAGACGCTGGCGCACCGAGCGCGGCTTCACCCTGGACGCCCTGGCCGGCCGGGCCGGGGTCAGCCGGGGCATGCTGATCCAGATCGAACAGGCCCGGACCAACCCCAGCCTCGGCACCGTCGTCAAGATCGGCGACGCGCTCGGCGTCAGCATCCCCACCCTCCTCGACCACGAGCAGGCCGCCACGGTCCGGGTCGTGCCCGCCGACGCGGCGGTACGGCTCTGGCACACCGACGCCGGCAGCTACAGCCGGCTGCTGGCCGGCACCGAGGCGCCCGGCCCGCTGGAGATGTGGGACTGGCGGCTGATGCCGGGCGAGCACAGCCCGTCCGACCCGCACCCGGCCGGCACGGTCGAGCTGGTGCACGTCATGGCCGGCGAACTGACCATCACCGTGGACGGCACGCAGTACCGGGTGCCGGCCGGGGCGAGCGCCTCCTTCGCGGCCGACACCGCGCACACGTACGCCAACACCGGCGGCGTACCGATGGAGATGGTCATGGCGGTCTCGGTGCCGCCGGTGCGCTGAGCCCTTGTTACCGTGCGGGCATGCAGCCACCCATCGGAGACTTCGACCGGGCCACCCCCGCCCCCGACTGCCTCGACGACCTGACCCGCCCGGTCGCCGACGCGGTCCGCCACTGGCGCGGCGGCGTCCCCGCCGAGCAGCTCCTCTACGTCGACACCGACCCGGAGTGGGCCGACACCGCCACCTTCGTCGAGCACTACGGCCGCGACCTGCTGGAGCAGTCCGCCAACTGCGTCGTCGTCAGCGGCAAGCGCGGCGGCGAGAGCACGCTCGCGGCCTGCCTGGTGCTGTCCACCACCCGGGTCGACGTCAACGGCGTGGTCCGCCGTCACCTCGGCGCCCGCAAGGCGTCCTTCGCCCCGATGGACACGGCCACCGGCGAGACCGGCATGGAGTACGGCGGCATCACGCCGGTCGGCCTGCCCGGCGACTGGCCGCTGCTGGTGGACTCCGCCGTCGTCGACCTGCCCTACGTCCTGGTCGGCAGCGGCCGGCGGCGCGGCAAACTGCTGGTACCCGGCAAGGCGTTCGCGGACCTCCCGGGCGCGGTCGTCCTGGACGCACTGGGCGTCGCCTGAGCGGGCCCTACTCGCCGGTGCGTGTGCCGAGGTACTGCTCGGCGAAGGCCGCCGCGGCGACGGGGGAGTCGAACAGCCGGCGCAGCCGGGCGAGCGCGCTGCCCGCCCGGTACGGGTCGCCCGACGCCGTGCCGTGGTACACCTCCGACAGCCAGCCGCTGAACTCCTGGTAGTCCCACACCCGTGCCAGGCAGGCGCCGGAGTACCGGGCGAGGAGGGTGTCGTCGCCGTCCCGCAACCGCGCGACCAGTCCGTCGGCCAGCAGGAAGGCGTCGTGCAGGGCGAGGTTCATGCCCTTCGCGGCGATCGGCGCGGTCAGATGGGCGGCGTCCCCGGCCAGGAACAGCCGCCCGGACACCATCGGTTCGACCACGTAGTTGTGCATGTCGAGGACGCGCTTCTCGATCAGCCGCCCCTCGTTCAGCGGTGGCGCGTCCGCCGCGCGCAGCCGCTCCCGCAGCTCGTCCCACACCCGCTCGTGCGACCAGTTCGCCGGATCGTCGCCCGGCGGGCACTGGAGGTAGTACCGGGTTGTGTCGGGGCTGCGCTGCATGTGCCCGGCGAAACCGCGCGGATGCATCCCGAACACCACGCTCCGCGCCGACGGCGGCGCCTCGGCGAGCAGCGCCAGCCAGCCGATGCCGTAGTCGAACCGCGCGATCCGCGTCCGCCCGGCCGGCACCGCGGCCCGTGTCACCCCGCGCGCCCCGTCGCACCCGGCGACGAACGCGCACTCCACCACCCGGCGTTCACCGGCCTCGGCGCAGGTGTACGACACCTCGGGCCGCTCGGTGTCCAGGCCGCGCAGCCGCACGTCCCGCACCCCGAACCGCACCGCGCCGCCCCGCACGTCCACGTACTCCCGCACGAGGTCGGTCACCAGGAAGTGCTGCGGATACACCCAGTGATGACACCCCGTCAGCTCGCCGTACCGGAACCGGTACCGCTCCCCGCCGAACCGGAACTCGCACTCGCTGTGCCGCTGCGCCCGCTCCAGCAGCCGCCCGGCCAGCCCGCGCCGCTCCAGCCCGCGCACCGCCCACTCCTCGATCACCCCGGCCCGCGGCCGCTGCTCGACGAACCGGCGGCTCTCGGTCTCCAGCACCAGACAGTCCACCCCGGCGGCCCGCAGCACACAGCCCACGGTGAGCCCGGCGGGGCCGGCGCCGACGACGACGACCGGGAACCGCTCGGCGGCACGCGACGATGAGGTGGTCACCCGCGCATTATGACGGCGGGCGCTGTCCCAGGCGAGGTATCTCGATGGCCGGGCAGCGGTCCATCACCATGTCGAGCCCGGCGCCCCGGGTCCGCTCGTACGCCGCCTCGTCGACCACCCCGAGCTGGAACCACACCGCCTTCGCGCCCTTGGCGACCGCCTCGTCGGCGACCGCCCCGGCCAGCTCGCTGTTCACGAACACATCGACCACGTCCACGTCGAAGGGAATGTCCGCGAGCGAGGCGTACCCCGGCTCGCCGTGCACCGTCTCGGCCTTCGGGTGCACCGGTACGATCCGCTTCCCGAACCCCTGGAGCACCGCCGCGACCCCGTAGGCGGCCCGCCGCTGGTTGGCGGAGAGTCCCACCACCGCCCAGGTGCCACCGGTCCCGGTGAGGATCCTGCGGACGGTTGCCTCGTCGCCGTACATGCCGCTCTCCTCGCGCTGTCGGACTTCCCGGACGGGTCCCATACCGCACAACGGATCACGGCGGGCGGAGATTCCCGTGCCGTCCGGCCGCGGCGGCCCACAGGCCCTAGGCTCGCACCGTGCTCCGCATCACCGACGCCCGGACCGGCGAAACGGTCGCCGCCGCCCCCGCCCGCCGGGGCCTGACCCGCGTGCACGCGCACGTACCGGAGCGCGACGCCACCGCGCTGCGCGTGCTGCTCGTCACCGACCTGCTGGTGCGCGCCCTGGAACTCGGCGGTACGCCCGTGTGGGCGCTGCTGTCCGGCGGCCGTCAGGAGGCGGAACTGCGGGCGGACGCCGCGGCCCTCGGCACGCACCCCCTGGAGGACGGCCGGGACGCCGGCGCCGACCCGGGCGAGGCGCGGGCCGTCCATGTCGTCGCCGAGGGCGGCACGGCTCCCGACGGTGTCCTGGTGAGCGTCGCCCCCGTCGACGACCTGACCGGCTCCGCCGCCGACCCCCACGCCCTGCGGCTGGCCCTGCTCGCCCGGCCCCGGGGCGAGGCGGTACGGCTCGACGCGGCGGCCCTGGACGACGCCCGGGAAACCCTGCGGCGCCATCGCCGCGCGGTGGCCGACTGGGCGCGGCAGCCCTCGCGCCCCGTCCCGGAGGACGTCCGCGCGGGGCTGCGCGCCGGGTGGGAGGACGACCTCGACGCGCCCGCCGTACTGCGGGTCCTGCGCGAGGTGGCGACCGGTTCCGGACTGCCGGACGGCGCCCGCTTCGAGACGTACGCCTACGCCGACCGGTTCCTCGGCCTGCATCTCGTCCGCGACGTGGGCTCCGGATAGGGCCGGACGGCCGGCGCATAGGCTGGCCCGATGCAGGACCAGTACCGCACCGTCGCCCGCGCGGGTGTGCACGAGACCGAGATCAACCGCTCGCGCTTCCTGTGCGCGCTAGCCCCGGCCGGCAGCGAGCAGGAGGCGCAGGACTTCCTCGCGGCCGTGCGCGAGGAGCACGCGGACGCCACCCACAACTGCTGGGCGTACGTCATCGGCGCCGACGCCGCCGTGCAGCGCGCGAGCGACGACGGGGAGCCCGGTGGCACCGCCGGGGTGCCCATGCTCCAGATGCTGCTGCGGCGCGACATGCGGTATGTCGTCGCCGTCGTCACCCGCTACTACGGCGGGGTCAAACTGGGGGCCGGGGGACTGATCCGGGCGTACGGGGGCGCGGTCGGCCAGGCGCTGGACGCCGTGGGGACGGTGACCCGGCGGCGGTTCCGGCTGGCCGTCGTCACCGTCGACCACCAGCGGGCCGGCAAGCTCCAGAACGAGCTGCGCGCCACCGGACGCACGGTGCGCGACGTGCGCTACGGCGAGGCCGTCACCATCGGCATCGGGCTGCCGGACGCCGACGTGCCCGCCTTCCGGTCCTGGCTGGCGGACGCGACCGCCGGGACGGCCGGGCTCGAACTCGGCGGCGAAGCCTACGGAGATGCGTGAGGACAAAGCAGACAAACCAGGCAAAGCTCGCTTAGTGCTTGCCGCGGACGGGAGGAAACGGGAGTAACCGAACGTGCTGTCAGACCCGGCCGTTAATGTCGGGGAGCATGAGACTGCTGCACACTTCCGACTGGCACCTCGGCCGGGCCTTCCACCGGGTGAACATGCTCGGTGCCCAGGCCGGGTTCATCGGCCACCTCGTCGAGACCGTGCGCGAGCACGCCGTCGACGCCGTGGTCGTGTCGGGAGACGTGTACGACCGGGCGGTGCCGCCACTGGCCGCGGTCGAGCTGTTCGACGACGCCCTGCACCGCCTCGCCGCCCTCGGGGTGCCCACGGTGATGATCTCCGGCAACCATGACTCCGCCCGGCGGCTGGGGGTCGGCGCCGGGCTCATCGACCGGGCCGGGATACATCTGCGGACCGCACCCGCCGAGTGCGGCACCCCGGTGCTGCTGGCGGACGCCGACGGACCGGTGGCCTTCTACGGGCTGCCGTATCTCGAACCGGCCCTGGTGAAAGACGAGTTCGGGGTGGAGCGGGCCGGGCACGAGGCGGTGCTCGCCGCCGCCATGGACCGGGTCCGCGCCGATCTCGCGGGCCGGGCGCCGGGCACCCGGTCCGTCGTCCTCGCGCACGCCTTCGTCACCGGGGGCAGCCCGAGCGACAGTGAACGGGACATCACGGTCGGCGGGGTCGCCGCCGTGCCCGCCGGGGTGTTCGACGGCGTCGACTACGTGGCCCTCGGCCATCTGCACGGCTGCCAGACCCTCACCGAGCGCGTCCGCTACTCCGGCTCTCCGCTGCCGTACTCCTTCTCCGAGGCGACGCACCGCAAGAGCATGTGGCTGATCGACCTGGACGGCGACGGGGCGGTCGGCGCCGAGCGGCTCGACTGTCCGGTGCCGCGGCCGCTGGCCCGGCTGCGGGGCACGCTGGAGGAACTGCTCGCCGACCCCGGGCTGACCCCGCACGAGGAGGCGTGGGTGGAGGCGACGCTGACCGACCCGGTCCGGCCCGCCGACCCCATGGCGCGGCTCAGCGAGCGTTTCCCGCACACGCTCAGCCTCGTCTTCGATCCCGAACGGCCGCCGGACGATCCGGACGTGTCGTACGCGCGGCGGCTGGCCGGGCGGGACGACCAGGAGATCGCGGAGGACTTCGTCGCCCATGTGCGCGGCGCCGGACCCGACGCGCGCGAACAGGCCGTCCTGCGGGACGCGTTCGACGCCGTACGCGCGGACGCGACCGTACGGGAGGTGGCGCGGTGAGGCTGCACCGGCTGGACCTCACCGCGTTCGGCCCCTTCGGCACCGCACAGCGCGTCGACTTCGACGCGCTGTCCGCGGCCGGCCTGTTCCTGCTGCACGGACCCACCGGGGCCGGCAAGACCTCCGTCCTGGACGCCGTGTGCTACGCCCTGTACGGGTCGGTGCCGGGCGCCCGGCAGAGCGGCCAGGGCATCGGCCTGCGCAGCGACCACGCCGCCCCCGGCACCCGTACCGAGGTCCGGCTCGACCTCACCGTGGCCGGCCGCCGGCTGGAGATCACCCGGCAGCCGCCCTGGCAGCGGCCCAAGAAGCGCGGCGCGGGCACCACGCTCGACAAGGCGCAGACCTGGCTGCGCGAATACGACGCGGTGGCCGGCGGCTGGAAGGACCTCAGCCGGTCGCACCAGGAGATCGGTGAGGAGATCACGCAGCTGCTCGGGATGAGCCGGGAGCAGTTCTGCCAGGTGGTGCTGTTGCCGCAGGGCGACTTCGCGCGGTTCCTGCGCGCCGACGCCGAGGCGCGCGGCAAGCTGCTGGGCCGCCTCTTCGACACGCAGCGGTTCGCGGAGGTCGAGAAGCGGCTCGCCGAGCGACGGCGGTCCACCGAGGCCCAGGTGCGCGACGGCGACAGCACGCTGCTCGCCGACGCCCACCGCATGCAGCAGGCCGCCGGCGACGCCATGGAGCTGCCCGAGACGGCACCGGGGGAGCCGGGCCTGGCCGAAGCCGTGCTCGGCGCCGCCGCCGTCGCCCGCAGCACCGCGCGGGAGCAGCTCGCCGTCGCCCGCTGCCGGCTCACGGCCGCCGAGTTTGCCCAGACCGCCGCCGAACGGGAGCTGGCCGGCGCCCGGGACCGCGACCGGTTGCAGCGCCGGTTCGCCGAGGCGCGGGCACGGGCGGCGCGGCTGGCCGAGCGGGCCGATACCCACCGCGAGGCCGAGGCCCGGATGGCGCGGGCCCGCAAGGCGGAGACGGTGGCCCCCGCACTGGAGCTGCGGGACGCCGCCGAGGCCGAGCACCGCCGGGTGAGCGGGGCCGAGGCCCGCGCGCGGGCCCTGCTGCCGGACGGCCACGCCGAGTCCGGCGCCGCCGGGCTGGCCGCCGCCGCCCGCCGGGCCGCCGAGGAACTGGGCCGGCTGGAGTCGGCCCGTCGCGCCGAACAGCGACTGGACTCCCTCGTCGCCGAGCGCGCGGACCTCGACCGCGACGAGCGCGCCGACGACGACCTCCTCGCCGAGGCGGAGAGCTGGCTCGCGGGCTGGGACGACACCCGCGAGACGCTCAGGTCGGCGGTCGAGTCCGCGCAGGAGGCCGCCTCCCGCGCGCCCCAGCTCGCCGAGCGACGCGGGAACGCCCAGCGCCGGCTGCGCGCCGCCCGGCAGCGCGACCAGTTCGCCGGCGACACGGACGACGCCCAGCGGGCCGCCCTCGCCGCCGCCGAACGGGCCGCCGAGGCCCGCGCCCACTGGCTCGACCTGAAGGAACAGCGGCTCGACGGCATCGCCGCCGAACTCGCCGCCCGGCTCACCGCCGGCACCCCCTGCGCCGTCTGCGGCGCCACGGAACACCCCGCCCCCGCCCGCAAGGATGCCGGACACGTCGACCGGGCGGCCGAGGAGCGCGCCCTCACCGCCTACCAGCGGGCCGAGGAGGACCGCGCCGAGGCCGAGCGGCGGCTCGGCACCGTACGGGAGGCGCTCGCCGCCGCCACCGCCGAGGCGGGCGACACCCCCACCGGGCGGCTGGCCGAGGAGGCCGCGGAGATCGAGCGGGCCTGCGCGCACGCCCGGGCCGCCGCCTCCCAACTGCACGCCGCGCAGGAGCGGTTGCGCCGCGCGGAGGGGGAGCGCGAGCAGCGGATCACCGCGCAGCGCGAGGCCGCCGTCCGCGGCGCCGCCCGGGTCGGCCGCCGGGAGCGGCTGGAGCGCGAACGGGCGGTGCTGGAGGAGGAGGTCGCGCGGGTGCGCGGCGACGCCGGCAGTGTGGCCGCGCGCGCCGCCCAGTGCGAGCGCCGGGCCGCCCTGCTCACCGACGCCGCCGACACCGCCCGGGACGCCGAGGACGCGGCGCAGCGGCTGAAGGACGCCGACGCGCGCCTCGCCGACGCGGCCTTCCGCGCCGGGTTCGACACCCCGCGGGCGGCGGCAGCCGCGCTGCTGGACGACGCCGCCCACCGGGAACTGCAACGGCGGCTCGACGCCTGGCAGGCGGAGGAGGCCGCGGTACGCGCGGTGCTCGCCGAGGAGGACACGGCCGCCGCCGCGCGGCTGCCCGCCGCGGACGTCGGGGCGGCGGAGTCGGCGGCCGAGGCGGCGGTCCGGCGGCTGCGCGAGGCCGCCTCCGCG
>NZ_JBQOUX010000058.1:0-48842 GCF_052216785.1 Streptomyces sp. JW3
CCGCCGGCGCGGTGCGCGCCCTGCTCGGTGAGCGGGTCGCCCGGCTCGTCGCCCGCCGGGCGGGCCCGGACGCCGCCGCCGACGACGATCTGCGCCGGCTGCGCGAGGCGGAGGAGGAGGGCCGTACCGCCGTCTTCGACGCCGGGGTGCTGGAGGACTGGCGTACCGTCCTCGAGCTGGTGGCGGCGCGCAACTCCCGTCTGGGCGCGGGCGGCTGACCGCTCACCAGCGGTCGGGCGGCCGGTTCACCACTTGCCGGGCGCGTAGTCCTTCAGGAAGACGCCGTACAGGTCCTCGCCCGCCTCGCCGCGGACCACCGGGTCGTATACCCGGGCCGCGCCGTCGACCAGGTCGAGCGGGGCGTGGAAGCCCTCCTCGGCGAGGCGCAGCTTGTCGTAGTGCGGGCGTTCGTCGGTGATCCAGCCGGTGTCGACCGAGGTCATCAGGATGCCGTCGGTCTCGAACATCTCCTGCGCGCTGGTCCGCGTCACCATGTTCATCGCGGCCTTGGCGGCGTTGGTGTTCGGGTGGCCCGCGCCCTTGTAGCCGCGGGCGAACACGCCCTCCATCGCCGAGACGTTGACCACGTAGGCGCGCTTGGAGGGCGCCTTGCGGGCGGCGTCGGCCATCGCCGGGCGCAACTTGCTGATCAGGATGAACGGCGCCGTGTAGTTGCACAGCTGGGTCTCCAGCAGCTCCACCGGGGAGATCTGCTCGATGCTCTGCACCCAGGTGTTGCTGTCGACGACGTCGGGGACCAGGCCGCCGGCGTCGATGGCGGTGCCGTCGAGGTGCCGGGCGACGCTGGCGTTGCCCGCGACCAGGGCGAGGTCGGCGACCTGCTGGGCGTCGAGTCCGCCGACCCCGGCGGGCAGCGCGGTCAGCCCGTCGACGGCGCCGGAGCCGAAGGCGCCGATGACGTGCCGGGCGGGCAGCTCGCCGGCGGGCAGCGGGGCGCTCTCGCCCTCGACCAGGGCGGCGTACGCGGAGGGCAGCCGGCGTACGGTCTGGGTGGCGTTGTTGATCAGGATGTCGAGCGGTCCCTGGTCCGCCACCCGGTCGGCCAGCGCGACGGCCTGGGCGGGGTCGCGCAGGTCGATGCCGACGACCTCCAGGCGGTGGATCCAGTCCCCGGAGTCGTCCATCGCCTTGAAGCGGCGCACGGCGTCCTTGGGGAAGCGGGTGGTGATGGTGGTGTGCGCGCCGTCGCGCAGCAGCCTGAGCGCGATGTACATACCGATCTTGGCGCGGCCGCCGGTGAGCAGCGCCCGCTTGCCGGTGAGGTCGGCGCGGGCCTCGCGGCGCATCCGGTTCTCGGCGGCGCACGGCGGGCAGAGCTGGTGGTAGAAGTAGTCGACCTCGACGTACCGCTGCTTGCAGGTGTAGCAGGAGCGGGGCCGCTGGAGTATCCCCGCGATGGTGCCCTGCTCCGTGCGGGAGGAGGGCAGGATGCCCTCGGTCTCGTCGTCGATGCGCTCGGCCGAGCCGGTGGCGGTGGCCTCGGTGACCGCCTTGTCGTGGGCGGTCTTGGCGGCCCGGCGCTCCTGGCGGCGGCGCTGCTTGACCGTGCGGTAGATGTGCGAGGTGGCCCGGCGGACCGCGATCGCGTCGGGGTGGTCGACCTCGATGTCGTCGAGTTCCGCCAGCACGCCGAGGCAGACGGCGAGCCGCTCGGGGTCGATGCCGGGGCCGTACCCGGACGCGTCCACCTCGTCCGTGGCCGTCGAACCGTCCTGTGTCACCGTCATCGCCGCTGCCGTTCCCTGGTCACCCGCGCGGCGCTCCGTTACGCGTCCGCTGTCGAACGCCGGATTTTACGCGAGCGCGGGGCCCGGCGGCCAAACGTCTCGGGCGGGGGTGCTCCGAGGGGCCGGCGGTCCGGCCGGTCGCCCCCGGCCGCCGCGCCGAAGGGGCGGCGCCCCCGGTCCGGACGGCGACCGGACCGGCCACCGCCGCCCCGGGTCAGGGCCCGCAGGCCCGCAGCAGGGCCGCCAGTTCCTCCGTCACCGCGTGGGCGAGCCGGTCGAGGTCCGGGACCGCCTCGGCGTCCGCGACCAGCCCGTAGTGCACCCGTCCCCGGTACGTCGAGACCGCGACGGCCAGCGAGTGGCCCCGGGCCAGCGGTGCGAACGGGCAGATCTCGGTGAGCGGGTGCCCGCCGAGCCGCAGCCCCAGGCTGGGCAGCGGCACGCTGGTGACCAGGATGTCGAACCAGAGCCGGGCCGCCTGGCCGACCAGCGGGCCGCCGAGCCGGTGGCCGAGGGCCGGCACGTGGTCGGCGAGCAGCGCCACCGCACCCGCGCCCCGGGCGGGTCCGGCGTCCTTGTTGCGGTCCATCGCGGCGCGGACCGTGCCCAGCCGGGAGAGCGGGTCGGGGTCGCCGACCGGGAGCCGTATCAGGTAGCCGGAGAGCCGGTTGCCCTGCGGGTGGGCGGTGCGCGGGCGGCGCTGGGAGACCGGGATCAGCGCGCGCGGCGCCACCCCCTCGCTGCCGTCGCCGCGCTCGTCCAGCCAGCGGCGCAGCGCCCCCGCGACGACCGCGATGAGCACGTCGTTGACGGTGCCGCCCTCGGCCTTGCGGACCCGGTGCACGTCGTCCAGGTCCAGGCTGACGCCGGTGGTGCGGCGGGTGCCGGAGGACGCGGCGGTGAGCGCGGCGGACGAGCGCACGTCGAGGGTGGACAGGGCGACGGAGGCACCGATGTCCAGGGCCCGCCCGGCGTCGCAGAGCGCGCCGCGCACCAGGCCCGGCAGCCTGCGCACGTCGGGCAGCAGGCCGCGCTGCGGCGGGGCGGGGCGGGGCCGCGGCGCGGGCAGGTCCAGCGGGTCGAGGACGGCCGCGGCCAGCCCGAGCGCCCGCAGCCCGTCGGCCAGCGCGTGGTGGAACTTGAACAGCACGGCGAAGGAGACCCCGTCCTGCCCCGGCAGCACATGCGCCTCCCACGGCGGCCGGTCCCGCACCAGCGGGCGCTGCATGAGGCGGCCCGCCACCGTGTGGAAGTCGTCGGCCGGGGCGTGCAGCCGGACGTGGTCGAGCGGGTCGAAGTCCGGGGCCGGCTCCCGGGCGGCGCCACCGAACGAGAACGGCTGCCGCAGGGCGAGCGGCGGCTGCCACACGTCCCGGATGCGCATCCGCAGTCCGGGCACGCCCGCCGCGCGCGCGGCCAGCAGGTCCGCCGCGTGGGCTCCCGCGGTGGGTGAGTGGGCCGCGAAGACGCCGAGCGCCCCCAGGTGCATGGGGTGCTCGGCGGACTCGATGTTCCAGAACGCCAGATCGAGGGGAGCGAGCAGGTCGGAAGTCAAGGGCTTGCCTCGCGATGTCGCGGACGGATGGTTCGCGGACGGACGGTTTCGCGGACGGACGGTTCGCGGACGGATGGAGACAAGCAGTCAATCGCCCCTCGCCGATTACGGTCAAGTACGATCAAGCTACGCACAGTTAACAACGGATTACGTCCCGCCCCTCCGAGAGGGGCGGGACTCATGGGGCGTCTGCGGTCAGTTCAGCGCGGGCGGCGCCGCCTGGGCTGACGTTCCCCACCCGGACGGCTGCGGGCCGACCGTGAACCCGAGCGACCGGACCGAGCGCAGCGCGTCGGTGGTCAGATAGGTCCGCTGGTACGCCTTCCCGTCGGTGCGGGCGGTCTGGACGTACCGGTCGGTGTCCGAGGTGCCGGGGGCGGTGATGGTCAGGGCGCCTCGCGGGTAGTAGCGGCGGTCCAGGGTCAGGTCGACGCGGTCGAAAACGGGCGTGGACAGCCCCCAGGTGTCGTAACCGGGCTGGATCGGGAAGATCCCGATCGAGGACAGTACGTTCCAGGCGGACATGGTGCCCAGGTCGTCGTTGCCGGTCATGCCGGTCGGGGTGTCGGTGAACAGGGTCAGCGCGGCGTGCACCACGTCGGTGGTCTTCCAGGGCTGGCCGGTGGACAGGTAGGTGTAGGGGGCGATCAGGTCGGGCTCGTTCTGCGGGTTGTACTTGTCGGCGTTGTAGTAGTCGTACGGCCCGTTGACCCACACGTCCCGGGCGGTGCCCGCCGGGTCGGCGAGCAGCTGGTCGTAGGCGAAGAAGGAGTCGAGGCGCTCGTTCGCCGCGGCCGTGCCGCCGATGAGGTCGATCATGCCGGGCAGGTCCTGCGGCACGAGCCACTGGTACTGCCAGGAGGTGCCCTCGTGGAAGCCCTCGCTCTGCGCCGGGTCGGCCGGGCCGGTGAAGGCGCCGGCCGCGTCCCGGGCACGGAAGAAGCCGGTCGAGGCGTCGAAGACGGTGCGGTAGTTCTGGGCGCGCTCGGCGTACCGGGCGGCGTCCGCGTCATGGCCGAGGTCGCCGGCCATCTCCGCGAGCATCGCGTCGGACAGGGCGTACTCCAGGGTGGCGGAGCCGCCGTGGTCGTAGTCGGAGTCACCGGGCTTGGCGTGCGGGCGGCCCTTGATGTAGGGCGCGTAGCCGTCGGCGAGGTACTCCTGGTTGGCCTCCCGGCCCACCGCCGGGGAGTCGGCGGGCGGCACCCCGTCGGCGTTCTTCTTCAGCGCCCGGTACGCCTGCTCCTCGTAACCCTTGAGCAGGCCCTGCTGGTAGGCGTTGGTGAGGAAGGGGGTGACCGGGTCGCCGGTCATGATGTTGGTCTCGACGGTGCCGTAGCCCCACTTGGGCAGCCAGCCGCTCTGCTCGTCGATCTTGAGGACCGAGATCGCCATGTCCCGGGCCTGCCGCGGTGCGAGCAGGGAGAGCAGCTGGGACTGGGTGCGGTAGGTGTCCCACAGCGACCAGTTCTGGTAGTACGTGAAGCCCTTCGCCCGGTGTTTCTCCTGGTCCCAGCCGGTGTAACGGCCGTCCACGTCGCTGCCGACGTTGGGTGCGAGGAAGGACCGGTACAGGGACGAGTAGAAGGTGCGGCGCAGGGTGTCGTCGCCGCCCTGGACGCGGATGTCGTCGAGCCGGTCCTCCCAGGTGCGGTCGGCCGCCTCGCGCACGGCGTCGAAGGAACGCCCGCCCTCGGCGCGGAGGTTGAGGGCGGCGCCGTGCGCGTCGACGTAGGACAGGGCGGTGGTCGCCTCGACCGTGCGGTCCTTCGTCGTGTCGAAGCGCAGGTAGGCGCCGTCCGCGCCGGTCTTCGCGCCGGCGGTGACGGTGGAGCCGTCCCAGGTGCCGTACGCGGTGAAGGGCCGGTCGAAGCGGGTGACCGTGTAGACGGTGTACGGCTCGGTGTCCTGGCAGAAGCCGCTGCCGGTGATCGCGGTGCGCACGGTACGGCGGTCCAGGATCTCCACCGAGGTGGCGACGTCGCGATGCAGCGACTGGCCCGCGTTGAGCAGCACGTTGGCCTGGTCGGTGGCCGGGAAGGTGTAGCGCTGCACACCGGTGCGCTCGGTCGCGGTCAGCTCGGCCTCGATGCCGGAGTCCAGACCGACCCGGTAGTAGCCGGGGCGCGCCGTCTCGTCGTCGTGGCTGAAGCCGGCGGCGTACTTGGTGTAGTCCGTCTCGGTGACGTCGCCGGTGGTGGGCAGCACGGGCAGGTCGCCGCCGAGTCCGCAGCCGACGCCGGAGAGGTGGACGAGGGAGAAGCCCCGGATGTGGTCGTTCGAGTAGTCGTAGCCGACGTTGTGGCCGGTGTCCGGGGAGAACTGCACCATGCCGAAGGGCATGGCGGCGCCCGGGTAGGTGTTGCCTTCGTTCTCGGTGCCGATGAAGGGGTTGACCAGGCCGGTCAGCGGGCCGTCGGTGACTGCCTGGGCGGCGGGAACGGCGAGCGCGCCGCCGAGCAACGCGGCCACCGCGACGGTCACGACGCCGCGCAGCCGGTGGGTCAGTCTCATGGAAAGGTGCCTCCAATGCTTGGACAACGTTGTCGCACTGGGTCGGTGCCGGGTGAGCGACGCCCTGGGGCGCGGGGCTGTGCCCTGGTGCGGCTCCGCCGCACGGGCCCGCCCGCCCCCACCGGAGGCGAACGGGCCCACGAAAGGATCAGACACAGCCCGCAGGCGTCGCCCGCGACACGTCCGCGATCAGTTGCTCATGCGCCGCCTTCAGGCGCGCCACGTCGGGCTTGACGACCTTGCGGTCGTACGTCAGCAGCCCGTTCAGCTCACCCTCGACATCGGTGATCTGGGTGTACACCGCCCCGTTGCCGCCCTTGCAGGCCAGCGCGTGCACCTCGGCCAGCTTGGTGAGGTAGTCGTCGGTGTACGTCGCCGGGTCCACGTCGACGTAGGACTGCTGCACCGACCAGGCGTGTCCCGGTACCGCCAGCCCCAGACCGCCGTACTCGCCGCTGACCAGGGCCCGTTCGCCGTCCGGTGACGGTGGCAGGGCCGGGGACGGGTAGCCGTGCTCGTCCATGATGTCGCCGGCGCCGCCGTCGGCCCCGAGGTTCAGCCCGGACTGGTTGTTGACCAGCCGGGTCGGGTCCCAGGACTTGGCCTGCTCGGCGATCCGGCCGATGTCGTACTGGCCCCAGCCCTCGTTGAAGGTGACCCACATGATCACCGAAGGGCTGCTGATGTGCTCGTCGATGATCTCCTTCATCTCGCGCTCGTACTCGGCGCGGGCGGCGGTGGACGGGTTGACGCCCGCCGTCATGGCCGGCATGTCCTGCCAGACCATGAGGCCCAGCTTGTCCGCCCAGTAGAACCAGCGGTCCGGCTCCACCTTGATGTGCTTGCGGACCGAGTTGAAGCCCATCTCCTTGTGCGCCTTCAGGTCGTAGGCCAGCGCCTCGTCGGTCGGCGCGGTGTGCAGGCCGTCGGGCCAGAAACCCTGGTCGAGGGTGGCCATCATGAAGACCGGTTCGCCGTTCAGGAGAGTGCGCGGGGTGCCGTTCACCTTCTCCACGGAGACCGAGCGCATACCGAAGTAGCTGCCGACCCGGTCCTTGCCGACGGTGACCTTCAGGTCGTAGAGGAACGGGTCGTCCGGCGACCACAGCCGCGGGTTATTGATCTTGAGGGTGAGCGGCGAACCGGTGCGGCCGGTCGCCGTGGCGACCCTGCGCTTGCCCTGGTAAGCGGTGGCGGTGACCTTCACACCGGCCCGGACGCCCTGCGGCTCGACGGTGAGCGTGGACGCGTCCACGTCGGGGGTGAGCTTGAGCGAGTCCGCGTGGTCGGCGGCGACCGGCTCCATCCACACGGTCTGCCAGATGCCGGAGGACGGCGTGTACCAGATGCCGCTCGGGTCCAGCCGCTGCTTGCCCAGCGGCGGGTTCTCGCCGTCCGCGGCGTCGGTCGGGTCGTAGACGCCGACGATCAGCTCCTGGGTGCGGCCGGGCTTCAGCGCGTCGGTGATGTCGGCGCTGAACTTGTCGTAGCCGCCCTTGTGGTCGGCGACCTCGACGCCGTTGACGTAGACCTCGGCCTGCCAGTCCACCGCGCCGAAGTTGAGGTTCAGGCGCTGCTGGGAGCCGACCTTCCAGTCCTTGGGGACGGTGAAGGTGCGGCGGTACCACATTCGGTCCTCGTGCCGCTCGATGCCGGAGAGCTGGGACTCCACCGGGTACGGGACGAGGATGCGCTCCTTCAGCCGCTTGCCGACCGGCGGCTGCTCGCCGGCCTCGGCGGCGGCGAACTGCCAGCTGCCGTTCAGGTTCTGCCAGTCGTCCCGGGTCAGCTGCGGGCGCGGGTACTCGGGGAGCGCGTTGTCCGGCCCGACCTCGTCGGCCCAGTCGGTGCGCAGCTCGTAGGTGGAGCGGTTGGAGCCGCTGGTCCAGAACGCGCTGACAACGTTGCCTTCGGCTGTCGTCAGGCCGCCCTGGCCGTCGTAGCGGATGTCGGCGGTGCCGGGCGCGGTGCCGGTCTTGTTGCCGACGACGGGCTCGTCGAGGGCGACCAGGAGGGCGTTCGGGTCGTCCGGGTCGGCCTTCGTCTCGCCCAGCGGCCAGGTGGCGCCGCCGATGACCGCCGTGAGGTGGTCGGTGAAACCGGCCGGGGGCGCGGCGACGGGGTGGGCGAAGCCGAGCTTGAGGGTGCGGCCGGTGGCCAGCACGGTGGCCGAGGTGGCGCCGTCGTAGTCGTAGCCCTCGGGCAGCCGGAACGCCGACTGCGGGACCGCTTCCTTGGCGCCGCCGGGCTCGGTCCAGCGCAGGTGCAGGTTGGAGCCGCCGTAGTGCTCGAAGTACTCCAGCTTGATGTCGTAGGACTGGCCGGCCGTCAGGTCGATCGGTTGGGCGGTCTGTTCGCGGTCCCAGTCGTCGACCCAGTGGTCGATGGCGAGCTGTCCGCCGATCCAGAGGCGGAACCCGTTGTCGCCGATGACCGAGAAGGTGTGCGGGCCACTCTCCTCGGGGACCAGCCGGCCGGTCCAGCGGACGCTGACGTCGTCCGCCTGTCCGGTGGCGAACTTCAGGCGCGACTCCAGGTTGTCGAAGTCGACCTGCGGGTCGAAGCCGGTGGCCTTCAGCTCGTTGAAGTCGAAGGCGCCGGGGGCCGACTGGGTGTAGTACTCGCCCTTCAGGCCGTGGATGTCCACGGCGTCGTCGGCGGCCGCGTTCGCGGCGGGCACGGCGGCGAGTGAGCCGATGCCGAGCGCCGCGGCCAGCAGCAGGGCCAGGCGGTCTCTGAGTCGTCTGATGCGCACGGATCCTCTCCTTCGAGGAGGACGGGGGCGACCCGCACACCGACGTGATATTACATCGATGTAACGGCAGATGCATGACAACACGGATTCCGGTTGGCGTCCAGGGACATGACAACGGCGGCTACGGGCACCCGCGCCGGGCCCGGCCGGGCGGTGCACGGGACCGCCCGGCCGGAGTCGGGAACCCGGCGCGTCAGGGCACCCGCTGCCCTTTGCCGAGGGCGATCACCCCGCCCTTGGAGACGCTGTACAGCTCCGCGTCCCGCTCGGGGTTGACGCCGATCGTGGCGCCCGGCGGCACCTGGACGTTCTTGTCCAGCACCGCCCCGCGCACCACCGCGCCCCGCCCGACATGCACGTTGTCGTGCAGCACCGATCCCTGCACCACCGCGCCCGGGTCGACCACGACGCCCGGCGACAGTACGGAGCGGGTGACCTGTCCGCGGATCAGGCAGCCGGCGCTGATGATCGACTCGCTGGCGATCCCGCCGGCGTTGAACCGGGCGGGCGAGAGCTGCCCGGAGGAGGTGTAGATCGGCCACTGGCGGTTGTAGAGGTTGAAGGCGGGCCGCTCGGCGATCAGGTCCATGTGGGCGTCGTAGTAGGCGTCGAGGGTGCCCACGTCCCGCCAGTAGCCCTGGTCCCGGGTGGTCTCGCCGGGCACGTGGTTCTCGCTGAAGTCGTACAGCCCGGCCTCGCCCCGGTCGGTGAGCTGGGGCAGGATCGAACCGCCCATGTCGTGCGCGGAGTTCTCGTCCTCGGCGTCCCGGTGCAGCGCCTCGATCAGCGCCTTGGTGGTGAAGACGTAGTTGCCCATCGAGGCGAAGACGCAGGCCGGGTCGTCGGCCAGGCCTGGGGGCACCTCCCGCGCTTTCGGCAGCGGGGGAGGGTCGGCGGGCTTCTCCAGGAAGCTGTCGACCCGCTGGCCGTCCGAGGCGGGAGTGATCACGCCGAAGGACGCGGACTCGGTGCGCGGCACCCGGATCCCGGCCACGGTGACGCCCGCGCCGGACTCGATGTGCTGGGCGAGCATCTGGCGCGGGTCCATGCGGTAGACGTGGTCGGCGCCGAACACCGCGACGTACTCGGGCTGTTCGTCGTGCACCAGGTTGAGCGACTGGAGGATGGCGTCGGCGCTGCCCAGGAACCAGCGCGGGCCCAGGCGCTGCTGCGCGGGGACCGGGGTGACGTAGTTGCCGAGCAGGCTGGACATCCGCCAGGTGGTGGTGACGTGCCGGTCCAGTGAGTGCGACTTGTACTGGGTGAGTACGCAGATGCGCAGGATGTCGCCGTTGACCAGGTTGGAGAGCACGAAGTCGACGAGGCGGTACGTGCCGCCGAACGTCACCGCCGGTTTGGCCCGGTCCGCGGTCAGGGGCAGCAGCCGCTTGCCCTCCCCGCCCGCCAGGACGATACCGAGCACCGAAGGTCCTCCACGACGCATGGCCGTTCCCTCCCACCCTCTGCGGTTGCTCCCTCAGACCTGCTTCAGGACGTCCTCGTAGAGCCGGACCGTGCGGCGGGCCACCGCGTCCCACCCGAACTCGGCCACCGCCCGCTCGCGCCCGGCCGCGCCCATCCGCCGGGCCCGGTCCGGATCGCCGATGACGGAGTCCAGGGCCCGGGCGAGCCCCGCCTCGAAGTCGTCGTCCACGTCCACGAGTACCCCCGTTTCGCCGTCCGCCACGACCTCGGGGATGCCGCCGGTCCGGGACGCCACCACGGGGGTGCCGCAGGCCATCGCCTCCAGGTTCACGATGCCGAGCGGCTCGTACACCGAGGGGCAGGCGAACACGGCCGCGTGGGTGAGCAGTTGCACCACCTCGGGGCGGGGCAGCATCCGCTGGATCCAGTGCACGCCGTCCCGGGCCCGGCTCAGCTCCCGGTGCAGCTCGCGGAACTCCCGGTCGATCTCGGGGGTGTCGGGGGCGCCCGCGCACAGCACCACCTGCACGGCGGGGTCGATGTCCCGTACCGCGCGCAGCAGATGGGGCACACCCTTCTGACGGGTGATGCGGCCGACGAAGAGCACGTAGGGGCGGGAGCGGTCCAAACCGATCCGGTCCAGGACGTCGGTGGCCGCGTCGGGCCGGTACAGCCGGGTGTCGATGCCGTTGTGCACGACGTGCACCCGGTCGGCGAACAGCGCCGGGTAGCAGCTGAGGATGTCCTCGCGCATCGCCCCGGAGACGGCGATCACCGCGTCGGCCGACTCGATCGCGGTGCGTTCCGCCCAGCTCGACAGCGCGTAGCCGCCGCCGAGCTGTTCTGCCTTCCAGGGGCGCAGCGGCTCCAGCGAGTGGGCGGTCACCACGTGCGGGACGCCGTGCAGCAGCTTGGCCAGGTGGCCGCCGAGGTTGGCGTACCAGGTGTGGGAGTGCACCAGTTCGCGGCCGGCCAGGGCGTCGGTCATCGCCAGGTCCACCGAGAGGGTGCGCAGCGCGTCGTTGGCGCCGTCGAGGGCGGACCAGGGGCGGTGCCGCCGCACCCCGGCGGCGTCGGCGCCGGACGCCTCGCCCCAGCAGTGCACGTCCAGGTCGACCAGCGCGGACAGTTCCCGGGCGAGGAACTCCACGTGGACGCCCGCGCCGCCGTAGACGTCCGGCGGGTACTCCCGGGTCAGCAGTCCCACACGCACCCGGAACCTCCCGTCTCGGCGACTGGTCCCCACATGGTCACCCAGCGGGGGCGCGGGGGGAAGAGCGCGGGGCGTTCGGCGGGGAACAGATGGGGAGCGGTGCGACGGAAAGCGGTGCGACGGGGAGCGGTGCGAGGAGCGGAGGAACAGACGGGGGGCGGTGCGGGGGTCGGCCCTGGGGAGGACCGGGCGACGGTCGTACTCCATCGGCAGTATGACCCAAAGAGTGCTCAGGGCTGACGACGGGAAGGAACGGGCGCGGCAAGGTGTTGGTCATGGAAGCCGACCGTTCGCCGCGCCGGGCCGGGCCGACCGGGCCGGGCCGCCGCCTCACGCAGAGGAGCAGCCGATGAGCGCCCTCGCGTTGTCCGTGGTGCTGTCGCTGGTGTCCGCCGTCGCCTACGCGGGCGGGGCCATCGTCCAGGAGCAGGTCGCGCTGTCCTCGCCCGACCGGCAGTACGCGCCGCTGCGCCGGCCCACCTGGTGGGCGGCGGTCGCGCTGAACGGCCTCGGCGGGCTGCTGCACGTGGTGGCCCTCGCCTACGGCCCGCTCAGCCTGGTCCAGCCGCTGGGCGCGCTGACCATTGTCTTCGCCCTGCCGATGGCGGCGCTGTTCGTGGGGCGCCGGGCGGGTACGACGGCCTGGCGGGGCGCGGTCATGGCGACGGTGGGCCTCGCGGGCCTGCTGGCCCTGGTCGGCTCGTCGGACTCCCGGTCGCTGGACACCGCGCAGCGCACGGTGGTGGCCCTGGTGACCGCCGGGGCGGTCGTGACGCTGATGGTCGCCGCCCGGGCCGCGCACCGGCATCCGGCGGTGCGCAGCATGCTGCTGGCGACCGCGTCCGGCGTCGCCTTCGGCATGTCGTCCGTGTTCACCAAGACGGTCGCGGTGGACTGGACCGGCGGCGTGACCGCGGGCGACCTGCCGTCCCTGGCGGTGATCGGGGTCCTGGCCACCGCGGGCATGCTGCTCTCCCAGGCGTCCTACCGGGGCGCGGGCCTGGCCGCCCCACTGGCCACCCTGACGGTGGTGAACCCGGTGGTGGCCGCGGCGGTCGGCATCACGATGTTCGGCGAGACCTTCCGCTACGGGACGCTCGGCACCGTACTCGCGCTGGGCTGCGGGGTGGTGGCCGCGGGCGGTCTGATCCTGCTGACGACCGAGCGGATCGCCCGAACGGAACGACAGGTTCCGTCGTCGGACGGCGGAGACGGTGGCGGTGGCGGCGACGCGGCGGTGCCGTCTCCCCGCGCGGTGCCGTCCGGTGCGGAACCGGTCGGCCCGTCCTGGTCCGGAGACGGAGACGCGGTGCGCGCGGCGGGAGCCGCTCCGCCCGGCGGACCCGGGAAAGTACCGTCGGCGGGCCGGGCGCGGGATCCGGAGCAGGTCGTGCTGCCCGCGCCGGCGCCGTCCCCGGCCGCGGAGACCGCCGCGCAGGAGGAGGCGTACACGGACGAGGGGATACGCGGGGCGGGCGCGACCGCACCCGCCGCCACCGCGCTGGTCCCCTCCCTGGTCTCCTCCTGCGGCGCCTGCGTCTTCGACGGCGTCTCCTACGTGCCGTACGCCCCGCCGGCCGGGGCGGACCGGCACCGGGTGCGGGTCAGATCCTGACCCCGCCGGCCCGCAGATAGGCCACCGGGTCGACGTCCGTGCCGAAGCCGGGCCCCGTCCGCACCTCGAAGTGGAGGTGCGGGCCGGTGCTGTTGCCGGTGGATCCGGACCGGCCGAGACGCTGGCCGGTGCTCACGCGCTGCCCGTCCTTCACGGAGATGGCGGACAGGTGCGCGTACTGGCTGTACCGGCCGTCGGCGTGCCGGACCACCACCTGGTAGCCGAAGGAGCCCTCCCAGCCGGCGCTGACCACCTGGCCCGCGGCGACTGACTTCACCGGGGTGCCGGTCGGCACGGGGAAGTCGACACCGGTGTGGTAACCCTGCGACCAGGAGGAGCCCGTCTGGTGGTAGGGCGTGCCGGTGGCGGCGTCGACGGGGGCGACCAGGGAGTGACCGGTGGCCGTCTTGCTCTTGCCGCTGTCGGCGGAGGACTTCTTCGTGGCCTTCGGCTTCGCCGCCGCGGCTTTCCGCTCGGCCTTGCTCTCGGACGCTTTGCTGGTTGTCTTGCCTGTCGACTTGCCTGTCGGCTTGTCTGCCGACTTTCCGGTCAGTGACAGCCGCTGGCCCGGCAGGATCATGTCGGGATCGGCGCCGACCTCGTCACGATTGGCGGCGTAGAGCCGCTGCCAGCCGCCCGACACCCGCTCGGTGTCCGCGATGCCGGAGAGGGTGTCACCGGAGACCACGGTGTACATCCGGGACCGCCCGGCGCGGGACTGCGGGGTGCTCTGCGGCCGCACGTCCTCGCCGGCGCTCTTCTGCTTCTGTTTCTTCTCGGTCTTGTTGTCGGTCTTCTTGTCGGTGCCGCCGGCCGGCCGGATGTCGGGGGTGTCGCCGCCCCGGGTCAGTCCGGCCCGCGCCGAGCAGACCGGCCAGGCACCGGGGCCCTGCCCGTCCAGCACCTTCTCCGCGACGGCGATCTGCTGGTCCCTGGTGGCCAGATCCGCGCGCGGCGCGTACCGGGTGCCGCCGAACGCCTCCCAGGTGGACTGGGTGAACTGGAGCCCGCCGTAGAAGCCGTTGCCGGTGTTGATGTCCCAGTTGCCGGTGGACTCGCAGGCGGCCACCTTCTCCCAGGTGCCCACGTCGGCCGCGTGCACGGTACCGGTACCGATGAGCGGCAGCGCCATGCCGGCTCCACCGGCGGTGACGGTCAGTGAGGCGCGGTTGATCCTGTTCGGCTGATACCGGCGGTGCCGGCCGCGTACGGCCATGGAGATCCCCCTCGACACGGAGTCAGGAGCGGCAGAGGAAAGCACGGGAAGCACTGGAACCGGCCATGACGATACGGGCCGCGACCGTCCGGTGTGACGGAATGGCGTGGAACCGGCGCTTGTTGGCCGGATGAGGCACGTGTCCGTTGAGCCGTCGGGCCTCTCCCGTGCGTACCGGTGGGTGCGTCGGCCGTGCACATGCGGCCGGCGAACCGGCACGTCAGGATGGTCGGGCGGCGGCCGTAGGCTGACGGGCACGACCGGCACCACCGACACTGAGGTCACTAGGAGCCAACGTAATGAGCACTACAGCGCAGATCGGCGTCACGGGTCTCGCGGTCATGGGCCGCAACCTCGCCCGCAACTTCGCCCGCAACGGTTACACCGTCGCCCTGCACAACCGGACGGCGTCGAAGACGCACGCGCTGGTGGAGGAGTTCGGCGGCGAGGGCGACTTCGTCGCCACGGAGACGGCGAAGGAGTTCGTGGCGGCGCTGGAGCGCCCGCGGCGCCTGGTGATCATGGTGAAGGCCGGTGACCCGACCGACGCGGTGATCCAGGAGTTCGCCCCGCTGCTGGAGCCGGGCGACATGATCATCGACGGCGGCAACGCGCACTTCGCCGACACCCGGCGCCGCGAGCGGGAGCTGCGCGAGCAGGGCATCCACTTCGTCGGCATGGGCGTCTCCGGCGGCGAGGAGGGCGCGTTGAACGGCCCGAGCATCATGCCCGGCGGCCCCGCCGAGTCCTACGACTCACTCGGCCCGATGCTGGAGAGGATCTCGGCGAAGGCGGCGGACGGCGCGCCCTGTGTGACCCACGTCGGTCCGGACGGCGCCGGGCACTTCGTGAAGATGGTGCACAACGGCATCGAGTACGCCGACATGCAGTTGATCGGTGAAGCGTACCAGTTGCTGCGGGACGTGGCGGGCTACTCCCCCGCGCAGATCGCGGACATCTTCCGCACCTGGAACACCGGCCGGCTGGACTCCTACCTGATCGAGATCACCGCCGAGGTGCTGTCCCACGTGGACGCGGCGACGGGCGAGCCGTTCGTGGACGTGGTGGTCGATCAGGCGGAGCAGAAGGGCACCGGCCGATGGACCGTCCAGATCGCCCTCGACCTCGGGGTGCCGGTCTCCGGCATCGCGGAGGCGGTCTTCGCCCGCTCGCTGTCCGGGCACGCGGCGCTGCGCGAGGCGTCCCGCTCGCTGGCGGGCCCGAAGCCGTCCCCGCTGTCGGAGGCGGAGGCGGCGGCCTTCGCCGACCGGGTGGAGCAGGCGCTGTACGCCTCGAAGATCGTCTCCTACACGCAGGGCTTCCACGAGGTCGCGGCGGGCAGCGAGGAGTACGGCTGGGACATCGACCTCGGCGCGGTCTCGGCGATCTGGCGGGGCGGCTGCATCATCCGGGCGGCCTTCCTGGACCGCATCCGCGCCGCCTACGACACCCGGCCGGACCTGCCGAGCCTGCTGTCGGACGACACGTTCGCCCGGGAGATCGCCGAGGCGCAGGACGACTGGCGCGAGGTGCTGGTCGCCGCGACCCGGCAGGGCGTACCGGCCCCCGGCTTCGCCGCCGCGCTCGCCTACTACGACGCCCTGCGCGCCGAGCGGCTGCCCGCCGCCCTCACCCAGGGCCAGCGGGACTTCTTCGGCGCGCACACCTACCGGCGCACCGACCGGGACGGCTCGTTCCACACGCTGTGGGGCGGGGACCGGTCGGAGGTGGCCGGCTGAGGCACTCCTGCCCGGACTCCGGGCGGCCCGCGCGCGAAGTCAGCGCAACGGCGGCCCGGGCTCCGGATTCGGCACGGGTTCCGGCCCCGGCGGGATCGGCGACGGCGGGGGCTCCGGCGGACCGGGGTGCGGGGGCGGCGGAGTGGGCGGGGGCCCCGGCGGGCCCGGGGGCTGAGGCGTCGGCTGCGGGCCGGGGCCGGGCGGTGGGGCCGGCGGGGCCGGGTCGGGATACGGCTGCGGCGGCTCGGGGTCCGGGCCCGGCGTCGGTCCCGGCGGAACGGGATCGGGATACGGGTTCGTCATGGTGGCTGTCCTCCGGCCAGTGGTCGGTCTGCGTCGGCTCTCCGTTGGCTCTGCATCGGCTCTGGACTACTGCCCCGCCTACCCGAGCGCCGCTCCGCCACTCACTCCCCCGTATGAACCGGGGGACCCAGCCGGCCCCCGGTTCATACGGGGCAGCCCCGCCCCGGCCTGGCGCGTCAGAACCGTCCGGGGTGCGCCCGCAGCCAGTCCTTCGCCGCCCGCAGCAGCTCCGGGCCGGCCGCCGGGACCTCGTCGGGGTGCCGCTCGGCCCACTTGACGACGTACGGGCACAGGGGCGCGACGGCGACACCCTCGCGCGCGGCGAGGACATACAGCTCACGGGCGAGCGAACCGGCGATGCCCTTGCCCTCGTGGGCCGGCTCGACGATGGTGTGCACCGGCACGAGGGCACGGGCGGGGGCGTCGAGCACGAAGTACTCGATCCGGCCGACGACCTCGCCGCCCGCCACCGCCTCCAGCCGGCCCGCCGCCCGGTCGTCGCGGATCTCGATGTCACTCACGGGCACGCTCCCTGTGCGTTCTGGACGTTCTCGGCGTTCCGCGTCAGGCCGACACGGCCTGCGGGCTGCGCTGCTGGTCCGAGCCCGGTACCGGCTCGGAGGGGTCCGCGCCCAGGGCGACGATACGGTTGTCACCGTCCACGTGCACGACCCGCGGCTTCAGCGACCGCGCCTCGGCGTCGGTGACCTGAGCGTAACTGATGACGATCACGAGATCGCCGGGGTGGACGAGGTGAGCGGCGGCCCCGTTGATCCCGATCACACCGGACCCGCGCTCCCCCTCGATGACGTAGGTCTCCAGCCGGGCCCCATTGGTGATGTCCACGATGTGCACCAGCTCACCGGGCAGCAGATCGGCGGCGTCCAGCAACTCGGCATCGATGGTCACGGAGCCGACATAGTGCAGGTCGGCCTGGGTGACGGTGGCTCGGTGGATCTTGGACTTGAACATTGTACGCAACATCGGGGCACTCCCACAAGTAGGCTCCCTGCCTGCGTTTTTGCAGGTCAAGGGCTGTTTCGACACCCTACAACGAGTCGCATGTTCGGGCAGCTGTCCCCAGGTTTTTCAGGACTCATGCTGACCACTTGCTGACTTTTCTGACGTCCCGTCAGGTGACTGGAGGAGGGCTTCGCCCACACTCGCGGACCCCACCGCGGCGACGACCCAAGCCTACGCAGCACCCCCCGAAGGGCGTCCGTGATCACCGTCACGCGGACGGTCTGGACGGCAGTCAGGAGCGAAGGCGCTCGACCGGAAGTCGGACCACGCGCCGCCATGGGTCAGCTGGCCCAGGCCCCTCGTATCCCGTCTTCAAGGAGGAGGCGCCCACAGCTCCATGAACTTGAGTGGCGGAAGCAGCGCGGCAACATAGCGGCGGATCGCCGGTTAGCCAAACCGGCGATTCTCACGACCATGGCTGTGGCTCGTCCGGTGACTCCTGGCGGTGGCACAGGGCGGGCGTCAAGGACGTTTGGAATTCGGCCAGAGCAGAGCGCGAACACGCTGCCGCGATCAGGCTCGGGCCAGCCTCACGGCTGCCGAGCGGGCCGCCCTGCGGATCAGCGCGGACGAGGTCGACGTCCTGGAGAAGGGTGTCGAGGACGGCTGCTCGCCCTGGGCGTGCCGTGGCGACGCCGAGGCGCTGACGCAGGACGGCTTCGGGCTGGCCACGTGATACTCGACCTCTTCGCAGGTCCGGGCGGCTGGAGCAGGGCACTGCACGTCCTGGGCGTGCGCGACGTCGGGCTGGAATGGGATCAGTGGGCGTGTAAGACGCGTGCTGCGGCGGGGCAGTTGACCATCCGGTGCGACGTGGCGATGTATCCGGCCTGACCGTTCGTCGGCCGCACCCGCGGTGTGATCGCTTCGCCGCCGTGTCAGGCGTGGAGCATGGCCGGCAAGCGCCTCGGCCTTCTCGACCAGCCGCTGGTGCACGCGGCGGTCGAGGACCTGGCCGCCGGGCGCGATACCCGCGAGCGCCTCCTCACCGCCTGCCGCGACGAGCGTTCCCTGCTCGCTGCCGAGCCGATGCGCTACCTGTACGCGCTGAACACGGTCGGCGAGCCCGACTGGGTGGCCATGGAGGAAGTACCGGACGTGCTGCCCTTGTGGAAGCAGTACGCGGCCGTCCTGCGGGGGTGGGGGTTTTCCGTCTGGTGCGGGATCCTCAACGCGGCTGACTTCGGCGTCCCGCAGACCAGGAAGCGAGCGATCCTCCTGGCCTCGCGCGTCCGTACGGCGCAGCCGCCCACGCCCACGCACGCCCAGCTCGCCGAGCCGGAATCGCTGTTCGGGCCGGGCCGTGCCCGCTGGGTCAGCATGGCCGAAGCCCTGGGGTGGGGCGCGACCGACCGGCCCGTCCCCACCGTCTGCGCAGGAGGCGGGCCCGGCGGCGGACCTGAAACCCCCACCCACGAGACTGCCTGGACCGTGGCCGCCTACGAGACACCCGTCTCCGACCGCATGTGGCACCTCACCGCGACCAGCGCCACCCCTGCCCCAGTACTGCAGAATCTGCTCATCCAACTCGCCGATGGCGACGGCTGGGGCACGGGCATCAGCGCCTCGGTGGACGAGAAGACGGTCACCGCAGCCACCCAGCCGCTCTCCGACGGCGGATGGAAGCACACCGTGAACGGGCGATGGATCCGCTGGACCTCCCCCGGCGGGGACGCGGGCGTCCAGTTCGACGCCTTCGCCGCACAACACGCGAGTCAGAACCTGGCCACCTGGACCATCTGGGCCGGGCCCGACTCGAACCGCCCTACCTGGGCCATCACCGCGTCCCCGCACACCCCGAGCCCGCTGCTGGCCCACCTCTCCGAAACCCTCGCCCACGAGACCGGCACGCGCCAGCCCCAGCCGGGCCGTGAACACAGGACCTGCCTAGCGACCAGCGTGTCGGCGCCTTTGCCGGTCACGGCCGGCCGACCCGCCAGCCGTTCACGCTGATCATCGGTCCGCACGAGCAGGGCAACATAGCGCGGGATCGCCGGGTGGCCAAACCGGCGATCCCGCGCACCATGGGTAGTCCACCGCCACGCCCTGCCCGCACGACGAGAGGATCCGCCCACGACCGCAGACACGACACGCAGCGCAGCCCGTCACGAGGCCGGCAGCGGCAGGCGATCACGCCGCCGCGTAGCTTGCCCGGAACAGATCCTGCTCCCGCTCCACGTCCCTCGGCGTACGCAGCTGCACCTCCAAATCACCCGTCCCGTGGTGACCGAGACCGGACACGTCCCGAGTGAAGCCCGGAACAAGGTCGACATCCTTCGGGTCGGCCTTCAGGTAGACCAGCAGCTTGCTGCGCTGCGGCGGGCACACGCAGGCGAAGTTCCGCAGCCGCTGATACGCCCGGTAGGTCTTGCGCTCCACCCGGTTCACGCCGTCCCCGAGCCCGAGCAGGACCTCATCGACCGCACCCGCCAACTCGCGCATCGCCACCCCCTGGACATCAACCGCCGCCCGGGCGACCGCCCCGCGCCGCGCCCGGCGGGACACCTGCATGCCCCCGCTCACGGAGGCCACGGTCTCGAGCCCGAGCAGGTCCCTGCCGAAGAGTCGGTAGCGAACCAGGTCGATCGACCTCCGGTGCTCGCGCACGGCATGCACGTCGTAGCGGGTGAAGTCGCCGGCAATGCAGATCAGGCGCGGTCCGCTCCACAGGACCTGGGACGCGGCCGTCACCCCGAGCCGGTCGCGGACCAGGTGCCCGAACTCCGCCCGGTGGTCCATCAGCCACGAGAGATGGAACAGACCCTGGTTGATGACGCCGGCGTCCGTGCCGCGCTTGTACTCCACGATGACCGGCGATCCGTTCTCGTCCAGCCCGAACGAGTCAATCCGGCCCCCGTGGACGGGCCCCGTGCTGTACTCGCTCACCAGGAACCGGACGCCCAGCAGCGTCTCCATGTGCGCCTCGACGAGACTCTGCACATCGGCCTCGATCTCAGCAAGACGCGGCATGACCTCCGTCATGCCGCTATTCGTCGTGTCCGTGCGGAACAGCTTCAGGCCCGACACCTTCCTTCCTCGGCTCGGAACGCCGATGAGGTGCGGGATTGTTTCCGCGAGAGACTTCGGGGGCGTGAAGATAATGTGAGACCCTACGTACGGCCCGATCGGGGAGCGCTAGCGTCCCCCGGTCACCGGGAATCCGCGATTCCCTCATGTGTCCCCCGCGACTTGAAGGACATCGCCCGGAGGCTGCGTTTACGCAGGTGAGACCCAGTAGCTCGGTGGATAGAGCACGTGCCCTCCAAGCGCCCGACTCATGCTGCTCCTTGGTGCGGTACGCGGTCATGGTGACTCGGCGCAGGTAGTCGGCGTTGGCGGATAGGCTCCACCATCAAGCAACGAGCGCTTCTTCCTTTCACTGCCCCCGCCCAGAGGCCGGCTCCGTAGGCCAAGCAGTCGAGTCGTCGGCCGGCGAAGGTGGCCACTGGGCCGAGGCGCGGTTGGCCGAGCGGACGGTCTACGGTGCCGGCGACGATCACATCCACGATCAGCGCGGTCGCCGTTGCGCGCCGGATCGATCGGCTGGCCAGGCAGCCAAGTGCTGTCGCCGGCCACCAATGCCGCAAGAGCAACGCCGACTCCTGCCACACCGCCCAGCCCAAGCCTTTGGCTGCAAGGCCGGCGGCCACGGTGCCGCGGGTGTCCATATCGGGGAGGGACTGGCGCACCGTTCGCGCCGCCCAGCCGGTAGCCGCAGCAGCGAGCGGCAGCGACCACTTTCGCCGGAGGAGTATCCCAGCGGCGGCGGCAGCGAACAGCGGTGAAAGCCGGGCAACGGCGACAGCTTCCCCGTGGCGTTCGGCGAGCGGTGCGCCGCCGCTGCCGTAGAGGACTTTGCGGCCCAGCCAACCAGTCATGGTTGGCCGTACGTCGTGTTGTGCCTGAAACGCAGGGTCGTAGCGCACCCGCCACCCTGCCTCGACCAGTCGCCAGACCACGTCGACGTCCTCGCCGACACGCATGTCGGCTGCGAAACCCCCGATGCCTCCCGGGCCCCGCAGCGCCACGGTTCGGGCGACCAGACATGCGCTGGGAAGCCAACCGACGGCCGCCCCCACTTGTACGGAACAGCCGCGGCTTCCCAGGGTCAGCGAGGAAGCTGCCGCATCGTAGCGCTCGAACCACCGCGGCCGTGCTGTTCGGGTCACGCCCCGAACGAGCGGGCCGGCCAGTGCGAGAGCCGGATCGGCGAAATGACCGGCAAGGCCAAGCAAGGTGGCGGCGTCGACCACGACGTCGGAGTCGACGAAGGCAACATAGGGCGTGGTGACCTCGAGCAGGCCCGCGTTCCGGGCCCCGGCCGGACCGAGGTTGTCGGGCAGAACGAGCAGACGGGCTCCTTGGTGGCGCACGACGCTGTGGACGGCGCTCCGGTCGTGGGATGCGTCGTCGACCACGATCACGTCCAGGTCGGTCAGGGCTTCGAGGCAGCGTCTGAGTTGCTCGGGCCGATCGCGCACCGGCACGATGACGGTGAGATCAGCGCGGTCAATCGCTGCCCCCGGCTCTGGATCTGCGAGGTTTCCGTCCAGGAGCCTGCGCGCAAGCTCGGCGGAGGTGCGGTCGCGCACGGTCAGTGCGTTGCCGTCCAGGTATTTCGCTGCCCGTCGGGTCAGCCGGGTGGCCCGAAGAGGAGATCCTCCGATCAGGAGTCGTTCGTCCGGGCTCGGCAGGTGGTGCCAGTTGACGTCTGAGCGTACCCGGATCCGGAACCCGTCGGGCAATCTCGCCTGGGTGGGCTGAGCGGTTGTGCGGCTCATGCGCTGAATCCCCCATCGGCGTTGAGAATCGAACCGTTCAGTACGGCACCCTCAGGTGAGCAGGCGAATGCGATGGCGGCAGCCAGCTCCTCGGGGGCGAGGGGGCGTTTGAGCAACTGGTGGTCAGCCAGTTCGCCGACGGTGACGCCGTACAGCCCGGCGGTCGCGGTCAGCATCGTGGTGTCGGTTGAACCCGGGGAGACCGCCGCAGCGGTGACGCCGGTACCGACCAGGTCGGCAGCCAGGCCGCGCACCAAGCCGACCACGGCGTGCTTGACAGTGGTGTAGGCCGCGAGGTGGTAGAGCCCGTGCTCGCCCGCGCTGGACGCGAGGGACACGAATCGGCAGCCCGAGGGGTCGGGACCGGCCAGCATCGCGGGCACGGCGGCGGCAGCGGTGTTCCATACCCCGACGACGTCGATCTCCCACAGCAACGGCAGGCAGTCGTCCTCCCACAGTGGTGCGCCGCCCGCCATGACAGCCGCACCGGCAACGGCGACATCGAGCCGCCCCCAGTTCTCAAGGGCGGCTCGGACGGCCCTCGCGAGGGTGGCCGGACTGCGGACGTCCCCGACGACGGGCACGACCCGGCCTGCGGGCAGCGAGTCCACCAACGCCTGGAGGTCCTTCTCGTGGGCCTGGGGATATTCCACGGCCGAGTCGTCGCCGGCGCACCAGTCCAGAGCTATGACATGGAGCCCGTCGGCGACCAGTTGTCGGACTGTGGCGGCGCCGATACCCCGAGCCGCGCCGGTCACGAGCGCCACGCGCTGGGCAGTGGCCGAGGCGGCGGGTGACGCCGTCATCGGTCGGCTCCCGCGGTGACGCGGTCGTAGGCACCCGCGACCATGGCGCGCAGGATGGTCGCTCCCTCTTCGGCGGTAGCGCCGGTGGGATCGCCGAGGACGCCGTTCGGGGAGACCGCCGCGACGCCACCGGCGAGCATCGCGGGCATGAGATCGGCCAGCGGACGAGTGTTGCCCGGGCCCGCCTCGCGCATGCGTACCCTGTCGGGTCGAAGGTGCAGCATGAGCGAGGTCTCGGTGCGCCCGGCGTGCGCGTCGCCATGTGCCTGAGGCGGTAGGACACAGGGCACCCAGTCCGCGTCACGCCCCTCGGCCCGCAGGACGCTCACCGCCTGCCGCAACGCCGCGACGTTTCCGCCGTGCCCGTTGACGAACAGAACACGTGCCGCCCATACGGTCAGTGAACGACCCAGCTCGACCAGCGTCGCGGCGAGAACCTCGGTGCCGATCGACACCGTTCCGGGGAACGACTGGTGCTCGCCGCTCGCGCCGTACGCGACGGCCGGTGCGACGACGCCCCCAGTCAGCGGAGCGAGCTCGGCGGCGACGGCTGCGGCGACGACCGTGTCCGTGTCGAGCGGCAGATGAGGTCCGTGTTGCTCCACCGACCCGACCGGTACCAGCACCAGGCCGCCACATGCCACTGCCGGCGATGTCGCGTCCGCGAAGCTCATGTCTCCCTCGCTTTCCGTCAGTCGCCGAGCGCGAGGACGAAGTCGTCGGGAATGAGCAGGTGCTCGGGGGTGAGTTCGTCGATCGAGGACAGTCCCATGCCGAGCAGCGCCGAGTCGATCCCCGACCGCAGAACGTCCAGGACGTTCTCCACGCCGGCCTGACCGTTGGCGGCCAGGCCCCACAGGTAGGCACGGCCGATCAGCACCGCGCGCGCGCCGAGGGCAAGCGCCTTCACCACGTCCGAGCCCCGACGTATCCCGCCGTCCAGGACCACTTCGACCTGGTCGCCCACCGCATCGGCGATCGGCTTCAGCACCCGGATCGCGGCCGGCGAGCCGTCCAGGTTGTTGCCTCCGTGGTTGGACACCGAGATCGCGTCCACGCCCGCGTCCACTGCCCGCTTGGCGTCATCGATCCGGCTGATCCCCTTGAGCATGAACTGCTTGCCCGTCAGCTCCCGCCACTGCTGGCACATCCAGGCGACGTCGTCCCACGAGGGAGGTGGTGTGGTCATCCACTCGTGGTACGCGCCGAAGAAGGTCGGCGTGGGGCCGCCGTCGGCCGGAGTGAGGTTGGGAGCAGTCAGGTCCGGGATCTTTCCGGACCTGCCGAAGCTGTAGAGCCAGCGCGGCTTGGTGATGACCTCCGGCGCGAGTCGCACCATGGTCTTCAAGTCCACCTTCTCCGGGATCTCCGGGCTTCCCCAGTCGCGGCCCATCGAGAAGGACCAGTCGAGAGTCGCGATGAGTGCCTTGGCGCCCGCCTTGTGGGCACGTTCCATGCGTTGCACCATCACGTCGCGGTCGCCGGTCCAGTACATCTGGAAGAAGGTGCTGTCGCAGGCCTGGCACACCTCTTCGACCGCCTTCGAGGCGAAGTTCGACAGACCCATGATCGTGCCGCGCGCTGCCGCGGCGCGGGCCACCGCGACCTCGCCGTCCGGGTGTACGGCCTGTACCCCGGTGGGGCTGATGACCACGGGCAGGGAGATCTCGGTACCCATCAGCCTGGTGGCCATGGAACGGTCGGCGTGGTGACCGGCGACGTGTGGCGACAGGCCCAACTCGGCGAATGCCGCCTGGTTCGCGGCTACGGTCTGGCCACGCTCGGAGCCGGCCACCAGCGCACCGTAGACCGGCTTCGGGAGCCGCTTGCGGGCGCGTTCCTGAGCGATCGCCACGGACTCGAACCACGGATTCTGTTTCCACGGGTTCTGCAACCAGGCGGGGCGGTTCCTGCTCATCGTGTCTCTCTTTCGTGGTGATGCGGCGTTGCGGGCGCCACGTGGGCCGTGCCGTTCACTGGGCTGCGCGGTCGGGAGTGAAGCCGGCCAGAGGGTTCTCCTCGCAGAACGAGACCGGTGGGGCGCCGGCATCGGCGAGCGCGTCACCGCGTCGGCTCAGCTGCAGCAGTACCGGCTGGTTGCGAACCGGGGTGCGTCGGCTGTGGTTCTGTCCCGGCGCCGGAACCCTGCGCTCGTCACCCAGCCGACTGAGCGCGGACTCACCATGGCCCTGGACGCATTCGGGATCAGGGCCGTCGAGCGGCAGACCTGTGAAGAATTTGGCGGCCATGCAGCCGCCGCGGCAGGAGTCGTAGAACGAGCAGGACGCGCAGGCACCGCCGGTCTGCGGGGCCCGCAGGTCGGCGAAGAGCTCGGAGTTCCGCCACACCCTGGCGAAGCCGCCATCGGCGAGGACGTTGCCGGCCAGGAAGTCCTCGTGGATCGCGAACGGGCAGGCGTAGACATCGCCGACCGGATCGATGAGGCAGACCACACGTCCGGCTCCGCACAGGTTGAGACCGGGCAGTTTCTCCCCGAACGCGGCGAGGTGGAAGAACGAGTCGCCTGTCAGCACGCCTTCGCCATGGGCCAGGAGCCAGTCGTAGAGCACTCGCTGCTGCTCAGCCAGCGGGTGGAGCTGATCCCACACGTCGGCGCCGCGACCGGAGGGGCGCAGCCGGGTCAGGCGCAGAGTGGCACCGTAACGGTCCGCGATCACCTTGAACTCATCGAGCTGGCCGATGTTCTCCCGGGTGCACACCACGCTCAGTTTGGCGTCACGGAAACCGGCCTCGTACAGATTACGCAGTGCGGTGATCGCGGTGTCGTAGGAGCCCTTGCCGCGGACCCGGTCGTTGACCTCGGCCGTCGCGCCGTCCAGGGAGATCTGGACATCCACGTAGCCGTTGACGGCTTCGGAGGAAGCAAGCCACCGGGCCCGGTCGGGGGTGAGGCGTACCCCGTTGGTGGAGAACTTCACGCCCACATGGTGTGCCACCGCGTATTCGACCAGGTGCCAGAAGTCGGGCCGGATCGTGGGTTCGCCACCGCCGATGTTGACATAGAAGACTTGCATTCGTTCCAGCTCGTCGATCACCGCTTCGCACTGCTCGGTCGTCAGCTCGCGGGGATCGCGGCGGCCCGAGGAGGACAGGCAGTGGGCGCAAGCCAGATTGCAGGCATACGTCAGCTCCCAGGTCAGGCAGATGGGGGCTTCGAGGCCGAGTTCAAACTGTTGCAGGAGGCTGCCGCCGTCGGGGCGACGGCGGACCGGCGGGTTGTCGAGGATGCTCACACGTGCTCCTACAGGTCCGGGGGGGCCGGGCTACGGGCCGGCCGTGGTATCACCGTGGTGACGGGGCCGGATCATGGTGACGGGGCCGGATCATGTCGGCCTCGGCCAGCCCGCGCAGCGCCGCGAGGTATGCGTCGTGCTCACCGGGCGCAATGCCGGCGGCGACCAGAGCCGAGCGGACGTCGGGATGCGTGGCGAGGGCCCGCACCGCGGCCACCAGCTCGGGCCGCTTGAGGAAGGTCAGCTTTCGGTTGCCGAAGTGGTAGGCCAACGCACCGAAGGGCTCGGGTCGCAGTGCCACCGACGGCGAGAGCTGCCATGCCTCGTCGAACCGGGGCCAGGACATGGTTCCGGATTCTTCGAGCATCGGGTCGGACATGTCCTGACACCGCCCGTCCTAGTAGACGCCGCACATGCCGTCGATCGAGACTTCCTCGATCAGCGACTCCGTGCTCAGGTCATCGAACTCCGCGCCCGCCTCGGCCGGCTCCGCCGGACTCGACGACACATCGGCGTCGGCAGGCCGTGTCGCGTTTTCGGTGTTCATGGAAACTTCCCTTCGTCGCGGTTGCGCCGCGAGTCGCGGCACTACTGACGTGGCTCCGCCACAATATTGGCAGTGGTGGTCAAAAGGAAGAGGTCGCGCCTGCTAGATTTCTTGTTCATGAGTCGACCAATGCCGACGCGTGGCCGCCCGTCCGCGACCAGTCATGCCGAGATCGAGCGTTGCGCTTTCCAACTCTTCGCCGAGCGAGGGTTCGAGGCGACCACTATCGAGGCGATCGCGGCAAGCATCGGAGTGTCCCCTCGCACGGTGACCCGGTACTACCCCTCCAAGAACGACATTCCGTGGGGCCAGTTCGATCGCACGCTCGTGAACTTCCGCGACTTGCTGGCCTCGATGCCGACCGAGCTCCCACTGTGGGAGCGTGTGCATCGCGGCATCGTCGCGTTCAACGTCTTTCCGACCGACGCCGAGCCGTCGCACCGTGACCGGATGGCCCTCATTTTCCGCACTCCGGCGCTACAGGCTCACTCAGTACTCCGCTACGCACAGTGGCGTCGGGTCATCGCGGACTACGTCGCTTCGGATGTCGGGGCCGACAGCGGTGATCTGATTCCCATGATGGCCGGCCATCTGGGCCTGGCCATTGCGGTGACGGCCTACGAGCAATGGCTGGAGGGCACGGATGAACTCATCCCGCTGCTCAACAGCACGGTCCAGGAGCTGAGAAAACTCCTGTCGTGAGGAGGCCCAACCGGGTTCTTCCGCCGCCCGCTCGAGCCAGACTACGTGGCGGCCGGTGACGCACACGACCTCACCGGCCGCCACGAAACGAGCTGCGACCGTACGCGCGATTCCACTCACCGCCGGCCACAATGTTCTGTCGACTCACACGGCGTTGACGGGTGTGGGCCGGTCGTGCAGCTCCTTCGCGCTGTGGAAGACCTCGGCCATCTGGTTCCGGCGCCAGTCGGCGAGAAGTTCCCGGAACACCACTGGTCCCGGCGCGAACTCGGTCGACATCATGCGGTACTTGCCCTCGCCGTTGTAGAAGCCCGGCGTGCACGCCGTTTTGAAGGCGAGCACCGCTTCATGCTCGGGCTCGACGGTCGCACGGATCTCCGCCGCCCAGGCGTCCTCCATCTCGGAAGTGGGCTCGACGAACTTCCCCGCCTCCCGGGCCGCAGCGATGATCGCGCTGACGTGCTCTCCGTGCAACTGCAGGATGTGCGAGAAGTTGACCGCGTTGGCACTCTGCATGGGACCGAGCTGGAAGAAGTTCGGAAATTCGTGGGTCATGTAGCCGTGCAGGGTCCGCGGCCCCCTCGCCCAGACTTCCAGGATGTTCCGGCCCTTGCGACCGACGACCGGGAGCGCGCCCGAGAGGACCGCGGTGAGACCGACCTCGAACCCCGTCGCGACGACGATGAGGTCGACCGGGAACTCCTCGTCCCCGACGACGACAGAGTTCTCGGTGACGCGCGACGGGCCCCCGAAGTCCGCCGTGTCCACAAGCGTCACGTTGGGCTCATTGAAGGTCGGCAGATACAGGTCGGTGAAGGTTGGACGCTTGCAGGCGAAGCGGTACCACGGCTTGAGAATCTCAGCCGTCTTCGGGTCCTTGACTTCTTCGTCGACGCGGGCGCGGATGGCGTTCATCGTGCGGGCATCGAGATACTCCTCGTAGAGCTCCCGCTCCTCACCGGAGAGTTCGGAGACATAGGTCCCGGTGTTGTGCCGGCGCAGCAGCTTCCAGTTCGCTGTCCAGGTGTCGTCAACGAGGTCCTCGTCGGGGTCGGCGCCGGACACGATGTCCAGGAAGTTGTCCATCCGGCGCTGCTGCCACCCCGGATCGCGCGGCCCGACGAAGTTCTCGTCCGTGGGCTGGTTCCCCCGGTAGCTGACAGTCGAGGGCGTGCGCTGGAAGACGTAGAGGTGTTCAGCGTACTTGGCCACCTCGGGCACGATCTGTACGCCTGTCGCACCGGTACCGATGACTGCGACTCGCTTGCCCTGAAGGCCCGTGAGGTCGCCTTGTTCGCTGCCTCCGGAGTAGGAGTAGTCCCAGCGGCTGGAGTGAAAGAGGCGGCCCTCAAAGGTCTCGATACCGGGAATGGCGGGCAACTTGGGGGTGGCCAGTCCGCCGGTGGCGGCGATGACATAGGTGGCGGTGAACGAGTCACCTCGGTCGGTCGTGACCCGCCACTTGTCGTCCTCCCAGGTGAGCATCGTGGTGCGAGTGTGGAACAGCGCTCCCCGGTACAAGTCGAAGTGGCGGGCCAGCTTCTGGAGGAACTCGCGGACCTCGTAGCCGGGGGCGTACCGCTTGGTCGGCATGCCGCCGATCTTCTCCAGCATGGGCACATAGATGTGCGCCTCTATGTCGCAGTGGAGTCCGGGGTAGCGGTTCCAGTACCACGTTCCGCCGAAGTCGCCCCCCTCCTCCACGATGCGCAGGGAGTCCACGCCTGCCTCGCGCAGGTGCGCCGCGGTCGAGAGCCCGGCGATGCCTCCCCCGATGACCAACGCCTCGACGTGGTCGTTCACCGGCTCGCGCTCGGCCACCGGCATGTGCGGGTCCACCGCGTACTCCGCGAACTCACCCCGCGTACCGTGGTACAGCTTGCTGGCATCGGCCCGCTCCCGGCGGTCCCGCTCGAACGCGTACTTCTCCCTGATCGCTTCGAGATCGATCTCCGGAAACATCGCCTTGATGTCTTCTTTGGTGGTCATGTCTGTACCGAGTCTCCTTACTGCACATGCACGGATCTTCAGCTGATGGCGGCGGCCCGGGCCGAAAGGCCGCGGTCCGGGCCCTCCGCCCGGAAATCAGTTGGCCACGGTGGGTGCCGGCCGCTGACCGTTCCCGGTCTCTGCCTCGACCGCCTCTTCGGCGGCCTCGGCGGCATCCACCGAGTCGTCACCGGTGAGCGGGCTCAGGAAGAGGGCGGGAACAGCGGCGCAAACACCCATGACGGCGGCGGCAAGGACCGCGACGCCGATTCCCTCCTGCGGACCGAGACCGACGATGAGCCCCCCGAACACCGCGGCTCCGATGATCGGTCCGAGGCTGAGCTGCATCGACACGGTGGCCGTCCCCAGCGTCCGCAGCTTGGGCGGGATCATGATCTGCGGGGCGGTCTGGGTGGCGCCCTGCTGACCGGCCGCGTAGGTGCCCGCGACGAGCATGGCCACGTTGACCAGCGTGATCGTGATCGTTTCGGGCCGGGCCAGGATCCAGATGCCGAATACCGCCATGACCACGACCTTGAGCACGGTGGACCAGAGGATCACGGCCTTCGCGGTACCGGTGCGGCCTATGATCCTGCCGATCGTCGGCCCCAGGAGGAGCGAGGGAATCGCGTAGATGGCCGCTGCCACACCGGACTGGAACGCCGTGCCGCCCAGGACCAGGAGCACGTAGAGCGGCATGAAGGTCTGCACCGCCAGCGCGGACGCCGAGCCCAGGAACACCTGCACGATCAGTGCGAGCGTGTTGCGGTTCCGGAAGACGACCGAGGGGAGGAACGCGGTCTCCTTCTTGGCTCGGACGACCGCGACGAGCCCGGCCAGCGAGACCGCGGCGGCCACGAAGAAGAGCGTGTTGAGCCAGGTGCCGTACTCGACCAGGCTCGTGCCCAGCGAGAGCGGCAGGACCAGGAAGGTGATCAGCGCGGTGAGCAGGACCGCGCCCGCCGTGTCAACGCTGCCGTAGCGCACCGCGCTCGGTGCCGCCTCCGCCTTGGACGGGCGGGCGCCGAGGAAGATCAGCGCCGCCGCGACGGCGAGGGCCGGGGCGACCAGCCAGCTGATGGTCCGCCAGCCGACTTCGTCGATGATCCGGCCGAAGACCAGAGGACCGATGACGAGGCCGGCCGAGGATGCCGTGCCGACGAACCCGAGCAGGAGGCCCGCCCGTTTGACCGGGAACATGTCCCGGATCAGGGGCAGTCCGACGACATAGCAGCCGGCCGTGCCGAGCGACATGAACACGCTTGCGACAAGGAAGACAGTGATGTTCGGGCTCGTGCCACGCACGACCACCTCAGCGATGAGAACGACCAGGGTTCCCCCGAGGAGCCACGGCTTCAGGTGTGGATTGCGCGCGGCGAAGTACCCGAGGAAGGGCATCGCCGTGACCCCGAGGATGCCACCGATGGCTGTTCCCAGGGCGTACAGGTCGTTGCCCCCGAGATCCGCCATCGCGGTGGGCAGCAGTGTACTTGCGTACACGATGGCATCGGAGATGACGAAGATGAACGACAGGTAGATGCCCGTCAGTGTCATCACGCGCCGGTAGAGCGGTTGAGTCAGGTACGGACTGGACATGGTGGCACTCCCGTGGGCCAGCAAGTGAATCCATTGACACGCTCTGATGCATGTGGGCCGCTATCGGCCAGTGTGTGATACGCCTTACCGTAAGCGCTACTATAAGGACAACGGTTAAGGTGTCAATGACTCTCGGAGCTGCGGTTTCCCGGCCCTTGACGCTGCGGGAACGCACGAGAGGGGACCCTCCGGGGCGACGCCCCGGAGGGTCCCACACGCGTCGGGAAGCGCCGATTCAGCCCGGGATGCCGGCACTGACCACGGACAGCATCTGCCCGGCGTCCACCCTCAGCTGCTGCCCGGTGACGTACTTCGACTCGTCCGACGCCAGGAACAGCACCGTGTTGGAGATCTCGATCGGCTCCATCCACGGGATGCCCATGGGCGAGGTCGACGCAAAGGCCGGTATGGCGTCCTCGCGGGTCGGATTCTCGAGGTCGGGCCGGAACACCTTGTACATGTGAGGGTTCTGGATCAGCGCCGTGTTCGTGTTGAACGGATGGATCACGTTGACGCGGATGCGACGGCCGGTCAGGAGCCGCGCGATGTCGTGCGCGTACCGCGCCACCGCGCGCTTGGCGCTCGTGTAGGCCATGCCACCGGGGCCGATCTTCTCCGTCGTGTTCTCCATCATCGCGGCCGTCGACGAGGTGATGACGATCGACGCGGACTCGCTGATGTACGGCATGACGGCATCGACCGTGTGCACGACCCCGAGGAAGTCGACGCCGTAGACCTCGGAGAAGGCCGCGAACTTCTCCTGCTCGAACGACAGGATGCCCGCGTTCGCCACCAGAACATCGATGCGTCCGAACTCCGTCGCAGCGGCCTCGGCTGCCTTCCGCATCTGGCCGGGCTCGCGGACATCCGCCTTGATCGGCAGGATGCGGCGGCCGAGAGCTTCGACGAGCCGGACGGTCTCGTCCATGTCCTGCTGGGTACTCATCGGGTACGCGGCGGTGGGGATGTCCTCCAGGATGTCGACGGCCACGATGTCGGCACCCTCCTCCGCCAGGCGGACCGCATGGCTTCTTCCCTGCCCCCGAGCCGCTCCGGTGATGAATACGACCTTGCCGTCAACTCTGCCAGGCATTGTGACCTCCTCGTCGAGGTGCCGCATCGGCGCTTCGTGATGCAACGTACGGGAGGCCTATCGATAATGTCCATGCCCTTGTGAACTGGCATCTACGCGGCGAAGCCTCGCGGTACAGAAAGATTTACCGTAAGGCTTGGCGCCGAGCGTCCGGGATGCGATGGTGACTCGAAGCACGCGCAGCGGCATGCTCCTCCGGTCCGGGGTGAGCCCTTTGCCGCTCGTCGGATGCCACTCACTTCAGGTCAGGAGTCGCCATGAGCACCGCGTCGCTCGAACCGCCAGTTCCCTCGGGACCCACCGCACGGCGGTTCATCGGGAAGGTCGCATTCGTCACCGGCGCCGCCCGCGGCCAGGGACGCGCCGAAGCGCTGCGTCTGGCCGCTGAAGGAGCCGACATCATCGCCCTCGATCTGTGCGAGGACATTCCGACCACCACCTATACCGGATCTACCCCGGAGGACCTCGCCGAGACGGCGACCCTGGTGGAGAAGCTCGATCGCCGCGTCGTCACGATCCAGGCCGACACCCGTGACTTCCGGCGGATGAAGGAGGGGCTGGACTCCGCCGTCGCCGAACTCGGCCGTCTGGACGTCGTGGTCGCCAACGCCGGCATGACCTCCGGGGCCCTGTCCTGGGACATCGACGAAGACCACTGGGAAACCACCATCGGCATGAACCTCACCGGCGCCTTCTACACCGCGAAGGCGGCGGTGCCGATCATGATCGAGCAGGGCACCGGCGGTTCCCTCACGTTCACCAGCTCGGTCGCGGGCCTGATGGGCCTGCCCTTCCTCGCCGACTACGTGGCCGCGAAGCACGGTGTCACCGGCTTGTCCAAGGCACTGGCGAACGAGCTGGCACCGCACTGGATCCGGAGCAACACCGTGCACCCGTTCGGCGTGCTGACCGGACTGCAGATGACTGAGGTGACCGCGCTGCTCGAAGAGCACCCCGTCTATCAGCCTCTTTACCATTCGGGACTGCACTCCATCAGCCAGCCGGAGGACATCGCCGCCGCGGTGGCGTGGATCGCCTCGGACGAGGCCCGCCACGTCACCGGCATCGCGCTGCCCGTCGACCTCGGCAGGACCTCTCGCTGACCGACCGGTCCTGCGCATCCCCCGTGGGTTCCGCCGACCGGCCCTCAGCCGTCCGCGGAACCCGCGGTCGTCTCGTCAGCACAGTCCCGCAGTAAGCGAAGGAGCCCAGATGACCACGCCCTCCGATGGTCCCCAGGTGGTCGCCGCACCGTACGCGACGGAACCCTCCATGCGATCGGTGCACGTGACTGGCGTCGGACGGAACAGCTGGACCGACCTGCCCACGCCCGATGTCGGGGAGAACGATGTCCTGCTGCGCATCCGCGCGTGCGGCATCTGCGGGTCCGACGCGTCGTACACGGATCACGGCGGAATCCCTCCGCGCGAGGGCAGGACTCCGCTCGGCCATGAGGCAGCCGGCGAAGTGGTCGAGATCGGCTCGAACGTCACCGCGGAGATCGCTGTCGGAGACCACGTCGTCATCGACGTGAAGCTCAACGACGGACTCCTCGGGGGAGGCGGCGCCCAAGGCGGCCTGACGCCCTATGTCGTCGTGCGGGACATGGTGCTCGACAAGCACATCCGCGTGATTCCGAAAGAGATTCCGTGGCCGGTCGCGGCACTGAACGAACCGATGGCGGTCGCGCTGCACGGCGTCAACCGGTCCGGGGCGAAGGCGGGCGACAAGGCCGTGGTCTTCGGTGCCGGAGCGATCGGGCTGGGCTCGGTTCTCTCGTTGCGGGAGAAGGGAGTCGAGCACATCGTCGTGGTGACCCGCGGCGGGCCCCGGATGCAGAAGGCGCTCGAGATCGGTGCCGACGCCGTCATCGACGCGACCAAGGAGGACGTGGTCACCCGCCTGACCGAGCTTCATGGCCAGGCGACCGATGCCCTCGGGTTCAGTGTCAGAGCCGGCACGGACGTCTACATCGACGCCGCCGGTACCCCGGAAGTGATCGAGACCGCCATGGCCGCGGCGAAGATGCGCGCCGTCATCACCATCGTCGGGGTGCACCACGCGCCGGTGCCGATCGACTTCGCGCGGATACTCCTTCAGGAACTCGACTTCCGTGTGTCGATGGGCTATCCCGAGGAGATCTTCCAGGTGACCGACTCGATCATCGCGAAACCGGAGAAGTACGCGCTGATCGTCAGCCACACGTTTCCCTTCGACGAGGCTCTTGAGGCACTCGAGCTGGCCAGGACGCCGGGCACCGCCATCAAGGTCGTCGTCACCCTCGACTGAACAGAACCCGGAACGCCCCGTCCGGCCTTGAGGCCGGACGGGGCGTTCGCCGTCGGAGCGCGTGTCTCAGCGGCCGGCGTCCATGCTCGATCCGCCGTCCACCATGAACGTGTGACCGGTCATGAAGCTCGACGCGTCGCTCGCGAGGAACACCGCCGCGGATGCGATCTCGTTGCCGCCGCCGAACTTGTGCAGCGGGATCTGGTTGAGCATCCAGTCCTTCGTCGCGTCGTCGGCCTTGCCCAGGAAGGTCTGCATCGACGGAGTGTCGTACGCCGCCGGACAGATGGTGTTCACCCTGATGCCGTCGGCACCCCACTCGCGCGCCGTGACGCGGGTGGTCGCGCGGATCGCCTCCTTGGTCGCGGCGTAGGCGAAGTGCTGTGCCAGTCCGCTGACACCGGCGCCGGAACCGATGTTGATCACCCGGCCCACCCGTTCCTTGAGCTGCGGGTAACACGCCCGCATGAAGTAGTACGTGCCGTAGAAGCCGCTCTCCATGTGGGCACGGATCAGGTCCTCGTCCGTGTCGTTGAACAGCGTCTGGACCACACGCAGATCCTGCGCGTTGTTGACCAGGACGTCGATGCCACCGAGCCGCTCGATCGTCTCGGCGACCGTCGCGTCGACTTGGTCGCGCTTGCCGACGTCGCAGGTGATCGCGAGGCCGGGCTTGCCGTACCCGCCCAGCTCGGCCGCGACCTTCACGGCGTTCTCCCCGTTGAGGTCGACCACCGCGACGGTCGCCCCGGCCCGCGTCATGGCGATCGCGATGTCGCGTCCCAGTCCCTGTCCCGCTCCCGTGACGAGGGCGACCATGCCCTCCAGCGCTCCGTCGAGGAACGCGAGATTGCGATTGTCCTCCATGGTGGCCCTCCTCGGCCTCAGCTGATGTCCGCGAGGGACAGACCCTCGAACACGTGAGGCCCTCGCAGCGCGGCCTCGGCCCCTCCGTCGAGGAAGATCGTCTGCCCGGCGATGTGGCTGTTCTCCTCACCGGTCAGCCACGCGAGCAGACGACCGACCACCTCGGGCTGGGCCGGGCCGTTGAGCGGCATCGGCACCGTCTTCTGCATCATCTGCCGCCCCTCCGCCGTTGCCAGGTGCGGCGCCGTCATGGGGGTGACGATCGTGCCGGGGGCCACGACGTTCAGGGCGATACCGGCGCCGGCCCACTCCTTCGTGACCGCGGTCCGGCGCACCCACTCGGATATCGCGCGCTTGCTGGAGGTATAGATGTACCCACCCGCGCCCTGCTCGACCAGGTCGGCCGCGATGCTCATCGCCTGGTCCTCGGCACCGTCGAGCAGCGCCTCGGTGAGTCCGGGGTGGTTCGGATGGATCGCCGAGATGGAGGAGACGATGGCCGCCCGGGGCGCGGAGGAGCCGAGCAGCAGCGGTCGCAGACCGACCAGGCAGTCGCGCGCGCCGTAGTAGTTCACCTGGGCCCCCACGGTCGTGGGTGCCGAGGCCCCGGCGACGGCGATCACCGCGTCGAGCGAGCCGCCCGAGAGCTCCGTGACGCGGTCGGCGATCGTGGCGCGCTGCCGCCCGTCGGCGAGGTCCAGCACGATCTCGGCGTCGTGCAGGTCGATGCCTATGACGCGATGTCCGTCGGCCTCAAGGACTTCCTTCGTGGCTCTGCCGATGCCCGAGGCACTTCCGGTCACTACGTAGGTCCTGCTCATGACAGTCCTTTCGATCGATCGGCCCGAGGGCTGATCACGGGGTTTGCTGTGCGGTTCGGCCGCCGAACTCGCGCTCGTTCGCGGCTACTCGGTCGAAACCGAGCAGCCGCATGTGGTCCGCGGGAGGGATCGGGTTCGGGTGGGCGTCGAAGTAGTCGTTCGCGCACCCGTCGACGAGCGCCTCACGCAGGGCCAGTGTCATCGCGGCGGTCGCCGCGTCGTGCGCCACCAAGGGGAGGATCACCCAGGTGAACCCGACATCCCGCAGCTGCGCGGCCGTGAACGTCCGGTCCACACCACCCACCGTCAGGACGGGCCCGTCGATCTCGCTGATGATGCGCCGGTACCACTCCAGCCTCTCCGTTGGCGGGAGCTCGGACAGCGCCCGGCCGTCGATGTCCACGCCCCGGACGAGAGGGAACGCCACGTCGGCGCCGGCTTCGAGGAACCGGTTCGACCGCTCGATGAGATCCTTCACGGACGTGGTCGAGTCGGTCCGGCCGACGATGAGGAAGTCGGGGTCGCTTCTGGCGGCGACCGCCGCCTTGACCCGGCCGACCGCCTCGTCCAGGGGCACGACTCCCACGTTGGGCCAGCCCTGCCGGGTGATCGGGTACCGGACGTCCTCGATGTGAAGACCGCCCGCGCCCCGGCGCTCCAGCTCGCGAGTCGTCCGGAGGATGTCCTCCACCCCGCCGAAGCCGGTGTCGACGTCGGCGAGCAGGGGAATGTCGACCGCGCTGGTGATGCGCCCGACCTGTTCCACGAGCTCGGGCATGGTGTAGACGAGGCCCGCGTACGCGAACTGGCTGGTGTGGTAGGCGCCGCCGCTGAAGTGGAGGGAGGAGAAGCCGACGTGCTCGGCGAGCTTCGCGGACCAGGCATCGAAGCACCCGGCTGAGAGGAGCCAGCCGTCCTCGAGCTGTGCTCTCAGTGTGGTCATCACTCGGGGAGCCCGAACAGCAGGTTCGACGTGGTGCAACCGTCCGGCCCGATCCGCCAGCCGTGATCGACCCCATGGATGAGGACGCAGTCCCCTGCGAGCAGTTCGTGCTCGCCGTCGTCGAGGACGATCCACATCGAACCGTCGATGATCGTGATCGAGTCGATCGTGTTCGTGTGGTGGAGTTCGCGCTTCTGGTTCGCGGGGAACCGCACACGGTTCCAGACGGCGGTGCCGACCGGAATGCCGTAGTTTCGGTACTCGCTCGTACCGGACGGACGGACGGAGGGCGACCCGACCTCGAAGGTGACGACCGGCTTCGCGGTCACGTCGGCCGCTTCCGGCGGATGCTCCCACTCGACCCGCTCGACGATGCCCGAGCGCCCGTCCTTGACACCTGCCACCAGCAGCTTCATCAGTTGCTCCCGGCTTGGCTCTGGCCCATCATGGCGATGGTGGCCATGTGCTCGTAGGCGAGGCCCGCGTGCAGGTCCTCCGCCATGGCACGACGCCAGGGCTGGTTCAGGATGGCGCGCGTGTTCTGCAGCGACCACAGCGGCAACTGCGCCCACTGCCGTGCCAGCTCGAGTGCTCGCGGCATCAGCCGGTCGCTGGGCAGTACCTCGGCAGCCACGCCCAAGGCGAGCGCCTCCTCCGCCTTGATGCTGCGCCCGGTCAGCAGGAAGTGGCGCGCGCGGTTGAGACCGATGAGGTGGCTCCACACGATCTGCATGCCGTCAGCAGGAGGAATCCCCTGCACGAAGTGGCTGGAGTCGGAGAACTCGGTGGTGTCCGTGATGAGCACGACATCAGCCAGCAGAGGCAGCTCCGAGTGAGAGACCGCCGGGCCGTTGACCGCGGCGATCACGGGGATCTCCAGACCCACGAAGTTGCGCAGCATCCGGGAGCCGTCACGGAACAGGCGGTTCACGAAGTTCGGGCCGTCGATCGCGGCCTGCCGGGTGAAGTCGTCACCGTCGACGCCCGAACAGAACGCGTCACCGGTGGCGGTCAGGATGACCACTCGGTTCTCGAGGTCGTTGTTGATGTGCTCGAACAACTCACCCAGGTCGTGGTGGGTCCGCTCGTCCCAGAGGAAGGGACCACCGTCCTTGTGGAGCCGGAGGGTCAGTACACCGCCTTCTCGTTCGATGCGGACGGTGGGGTACAGATCGACGTAGTCCTTGAGAGAAGTCACAAGTTCTCCTTTGAATCCTGTTCTTCGCACATACTGGGCCGGGAACCCAGGGGGATGCTAGGTGTTCTTGGCCTGGCCCAGCCCGCGCTTGTCGAGCTCGGCCTGAAGAGCCTCGCGCTTCCCGCGCAGGTAGCCGAGCAGGCCCGAGTCGGATGCGGCGTTCACCATCCTGGTCCCGGCGGCCACGGCGTCCGCGTCGTACGTGGCGCCTCCGTACCCTCCCGACCAGGCGATCCTGCCGGCGTCGACGATCTTCCGGGTCGCCGTGCTCACCAGGTCCCAGACCTCGGGCGCGCCCATCTCGGCCCCCATCTTGACGGCCAGGTCACCGGGGCCCGGCATGAGGGCGTCGATCCCGGGCACCTTGAGGATCTCGTCCAGATTCTCGTGACCCAGCGGCGTCTCGATGAGTCCCACGACGAAGACCTCGCTGTGGTGGTTCTTGAACGAGTTCTGGTCCTGCGAGTAACCGGTCCAGGGGCCGAAGGGGTTCCACCCCCGATCACCAACCGGGCCGAAGCGGGCCGAGTGGACGAGGAGTTCCGCGTCCTCGACGGTCTCCAGGGTGGGCATCATGACACCCTGCGCACCGATGTCCAGGGCCTGCTCGATGTCCCCTTGCGTCTTGTCCTTCGCGCGGACGATGGCGGGAACGCCGTACCGGTTCGCCGTGGTGACGCAGTGCTGGAGGGACTCGATGCTGCGGTTACCGTGCTCGGCGTCGATGAAGATGAAGTCGAAGCCGGCGGCCGCGATCACACCGGTGTAGTCGTAGTGGGGAAGGTAGTGCCCGGCGCCGAGAAGGACTTCCTTCCGGGCCAGCAGTTCCCGAATGGTCGGAACAGCCGCCATGTTCACTCCCTGAGTTGAGAAGAATCAAAGACTGGTGAGCGTCACCTTCATCTGACCGGTCCGTGGGCGCACCGCCGCCTCGAAGGCGGACTGAGCCTCCCGGAACGGATACGGCGAAGTCACATAGGCATCGGCCAGCTCCGGGAACTTGGCCAGATACGCCTCGGCGTCCGCGAGGACACGGCGACGGGCCCCGAGGGCCGTCACGCCGGTGCACAGCGTCATGTTCTTGCGTAGCAGCGCCGTCATGGAGACCGGGTAGACCTCGTCGTTGGGGATGCCGAAGTAGAAGATCTTGCCCTCGTAGGCGGCCGCGCTGATGGCCGCCGTCAAGGTCTCGACCTGATGTCCGATGGCCTCGACGATCAGATTCGGGCGGTCGGCGTCGGTGATGCCGTTGGCCCAGGCGGACACATCGGCGTGCACGAACTCGTCGAGGCCGAAGCTGTGTCGGACGTCCGCCCGGTCGACCCGGTCGACACCGATGACCCGCGAGGCCCCCTTGGCCTTGAGCACGTGCGCGAACAACGCGCCGATCGGGCCCACCCCCAGCACCGCGACGGACTTTCCCTCCACGTCTCCTATCTGCTCGACGGCGTAGAGCACGCACGCCAGCGGTTGCAGGAGGATCGCCACGCCCGGATCGAGCTCGGGCGAGAAGGCGTGCAGACTGGTGCCCGCCGACAGGACGTACTCGGCCAGGCCGTCCATGCCGGTGGCCCATCCGACGACGAGTGCGCCCACGGCGAGGTCGTCGTCGCGGCTCGCGACGACCTCGCCGGCGATCTCGTGCAGCGGGAAGCCGTGCGCACCGGCGGGCACCATCGGCGAAGGGTGCCCGGCGAAGAACGGGAGATCGCTCCCGCAGATGCCCCCGGCCAGCGTGCGCACGAGCACCTCACCGTGACCGAGCGCCTCCGGCTGGGGTGCCGGAGCCTCTCCCCACGTCAGGCGATAGGGACCGGCCGAGCTCACAGCCCACATCGACGACGGAAACTCCATCAGCACTCCTCATCACAGGAAGCCATACCGTTGCCTTTACGGTATAGAGATGCGGTGAGGTTGTCGAGAGGCTCACCCGGAGTATGGAATGCTGTACGACATGGCTTCCACTGCTCGCACCCGACGCCCGCGCGGCTCGATCGACGCCGACATGATCGTGCGCGGCGCATTCGAGCTGGCGCGGCGCGACGGCCTCGATTCGCTCTCCATGCCGAACCTCGCCGCGCATCTGGGCACCGGCGTGACCAGCATCTACTGGTACTTCAAGAGCAAGGACGAGCTCCTCCAGCGCATGTACGCGATCGTGTCGGCGGAGAACGTGCGCAGCAGCCTCGACCCCACCGACTACGAGCCGGCCCAGTGGCGCGAGTTCCTGCGCGTCCAGTCCGTCCGGTCGCGCGAGCGGTTCCGCACCGACGACCTGATGGCCGACCTGATCTTCACCCGCCGCCAGGCCTACGACCCGGAGACCTACCAGCAGCTCCTCGGGCATCTCGAGGACACGCTGCGGCTCCTGATGGACGCCGGGTTCACACTGCAGGACTCGTGGCACCTGTTCTGGGATCTCGCGCTGTACACCCGTGGCTTCGTGGTCACGGAGCGGATCAATCGTCAGGGGATGCCTTCGCCCGAGGGCCGCACCCTGCTCGCCTCCGTCACCACCGAGTCGATGCCTCTGATCGCGGAGCTCGTCGACCACGAGCGCGTCGTCCTGGACGGCACCAGCGACGCGAGCTACGAGTTCGGGCTGGATCTCATGCTCGACGCGGCAGAGGCCCGGCTGCGCAAGCAGGGCGGGCAGGGGACCCCCACCTCCGACTGACCTGTCGGCGCCGTGGCGCCGACAGGGTTCACCGCCGGCCGGTTCGTCCCAGCAGGAGTTCGGCCAGGTGGACGGACGGACGTCCCCGCAGATCTGCCACCTGGGTGCGGCAGGAGAAACCGTCGGCCAGTACGACGGCCTCGGACGCGGCGTCCAGGGCCGGTAGCAGGTTGGCACCGGCCACCTTCACCGACACCTCGTAGTGGCCCCGCTCCACCCCGAAATTGCCGGCCAGGCCGCAGCAGCCGGCCAGCGTGGTCACCGACGCACCGGTGCGGGCCAACAACGCCCGGTCCGCCGCCCATCCGAGTACGGCATGGTGATGGCAGTGCGGCTGTGCGATCACGACCGTGCCGGTCAGATCCGGCGGCGACCAGTCCTCGGCCCCGGCCAGCAGCTCGGCGAGCGTCTTCGTGTTCGCCGCGACCAACCGCGCGTTCTCGTCGCCGATCAGCTCCACGGCGTCGCCGCGCAACACGGCGGTGCACGACGGCTCGATCCCGACCACCGGGATCCCCGAGCGCACGGCCTCCGCCAGCTCCTTCACCGTGCGGCCCAGGATGGTCCGCGCGGCGTCGAGCTGCCCGGTGGTGATCCAGGTCAGACCGCAGCAGAGGTGGTTGGCGGTCAGCCGGGGCTCGAACCCGGCGCTGCGCAGCACGGCCATGGTCGCCTCGGCCACCTCGGGTGAGAAGGCGTCCGAGAAGGAGTCCACGAACAGCATCACCGGCTGTCCCTGCGTCCGGCCCTCTTGTGCGTGACGGGCGAACCATCGCCGGAACGGCGTCGTGGCGAACTCGGGCACGGATCGCCGGGCGTCCACGCCCGCGGCCCAGCGCGCCAGCCGGCCGATGCCCGGCAAGGACATACCCGAGTTGGCCAGCCGCGCCGCGCGCAGCCGTCCGACCAGACGGGCCCACCGCGGCAGTCGGCCCAGCGCGTAGTGCGAGCGCGGGCGGCGGCGTCCCCGGTACTTCTGGTGCAGCGCCTCGGACTTGTAGGTGGCCATGTCGATGCCGGTCGGGCAGTCCGATCCACAGCCTTTGCAGCTGAGACAGAGGTCGAGCGAGTCGGCCACCTCCGGCGCCCGCCAGTCCAGGGTGCCGCGGACCACGTCCTGGAGCACCCGCGCGCGCCCACGCGTGGAGTCCTTCTCCTCCCTCGTGGCCAGGTAGGACGGGCACATCACGCCGCCTGCGGCGGCATTGTCGGCCCGGCACTTGCCCACCCCGGTGCAGCGGTGGACCGCGGCGCTCAGGTCTCCTTCATCGTGCGGGTAGAGGAAGGCCAGGTGCTTGCGGTACGGCGCGACGCCGGACATCCGGACGTTCGCGTCGAAGGGTTCCGGATCCACCAGCACACCGGGGTTGAGCAGGTTCTCCGGGTCGAAGGCGTGTTTGACCTCTCCGAAGAGTTTCATGGCACCGGCGGAGTACATCCTGGGCAGCAGTTCGCCGCGGGCACGGCCGTCGCCGTGCTCGCCGGACAGCGAGCCGCCGAAGCCGGCCACGAGATCCGCGGCCGAGGTGAGGAACTCGCGCAGGACCTCCAGCCCGTCCGAGCGGTCCAACGGGTAGTCGAGACGGACGTGCATGCAGCCGTCACCGAAGTGGCCGTAGGGAGCCGATGTCATACCGTGGGACGCGACGAGCTCGTCGAACGCGGCCAGGTACTCCCCCAGCCGGGCGGGCGGCACCGCTGCGTCCTCCCAGCCGGGCCAGGCCGGACGCCCCGAAGGCGCTCGGCCGGCGAGGCCCGCGCCATCCTCGCGGATGCGCCAGAGCCTTTGCTGGGCACGGACGTCAACGACCAGCTCGGATTCGGTCCCGAGTCCGGCGTCGGCCAATGCCTTGGCCCGGTCCATCACTTCGGCGTGGTCGTCGCCGGCGATCTCGACCAGCAGCCATGCTCCCCCGCGAGGCATCGGCGGGACGGCCGCGGAACCCCGGCGGGCGCGCAGGACGTCCACCAGGCGGTGGTCCATGCCTTCGCAGGCGGTGGGGCGGTAGGTGACGACGGTGGGTGCGGCGGCACCGGCCGCGACGATGTCCGTGAAGCCGATGGCCACGACGACCCGGTGGTCGGGATCCTTGACCAGCCGGACGGTGGCCTCGGTGAGCACGCCGAGAGTGCCCTCGGAACCGACCAGCGCCCGGGTGAGGTCGAAGCGCTCGGGCAGCAGGTGCTGAACGGCGTAGCCGGACACCTGGCGGCCGAAGGTGCCGAACTCGGTGCGTGCGACGGCGAGGTGACGGCCGACGGCATTGTGCAGGTTCTCGAGCAGCCGGGCCGGGCCGTCGGCAGTGGCGCGTCCGGTGTCGTCATAGCCGGTCCGCAGGGTCTGCCCCGAAGCCAGCACATGCGTCATGGAGACGACGTTGTCCGAGGTCCGGCCGTAGCCGAGAGCCCGGTTGCCACACGCGTTGTTCCCGATCATCCCGCCGACCGTGCAGCGCGAGTGACTGGAGGGGTCCGGTCCGAAGCGCAGGCCGTGCGGAAGCACGGCCTGCTGCAGCACGGCGTGGACGGCCCCGGGTTCGACGCGCGCGGTCCGGGAGGCTGTGTCGACGTCCAGCACCCGGTTCAGATACCGGCTGAAGTCGGCGACGATCCCGCGCCCGATCGCGTTGCCCGCGATGGACGTACCCCCGCCACGTGCGGTCACCGGCGTCCCGGTGGCCCTCGCGACGGCAAGGACCGCGGCGACCTCGTCGACGTGCCGAGGACGCACGACGACCAGGGGCGGAATGCGGTAGAGCGAGGCATCGGTGGCGAACATCGCCCGGGTGCCTTCGTCATCATGTGTTTCGAGGCCCGCCCGGCGGAGCGCCGTGACGACGGGCCCGGCCGCGCGCCTCACCTGGCCGCGTCGCTCGTGGGGAGGTCGTCCAGGACGCCCTGCACCCTGGCCCGGATGTCCCGGTCGTAGGTCCCCCCGCGGTGCACGATGACGTGAGCCAGATCCGCCTCGATGCCGGCGAGTGTGGCGGCGGTGACATCCTCCATCGTGGTGTCCTCCTGCGGGAGCCGGCTCGGATCGACGTCCTCCAACGGAGCGAGCTCGATGCCGGCGGGGCTCAGCTGCCGCGAGCTGACTCCGATGTCGCTGGGCACGTATCCCGGGCACAGTACTGAGGCGCCGACCCCGGTCCGGTGCATGGCCAGTTCCAGACGCAAGGTCTCCGTGTAGCCGACCACCCCGAACTTGGCGGCGCCGTAGGGCGAGATCCCGGGCAGCGGGATGAGGCCGGCCATCGAGGCGGTGTTGACGACGTGTCCTCGGCCTGCCTCGATCATCCTCGGCACGAACGCGCGGACGCCGTGGATGACCCCCATCAACGCAACGTCGAGCAACCAGCGGTAATTCGACGGGTCCAGCTCCCAACTCGGGGCCATCGGACCCATGACGCCCGCGTTGTTGCACACCACGTCGACCCGGCCGAACCGTTCCGAGGTGGCCTGTGCCAGTGCCTCGACCGCGGAGAAGTCCCGCACGTCCGTCGCGACTGCGAGTGTCTGTGTTCCGTACGTGGCCGCCACCGTCTCCGCCGCCGCGGTCACCTTCTCACCGCGCAGGTCCGAGAGGACCACGTTCATTCCCCGGGCGGCGAACGCCTCCGCCAGCCCGAGCCCGATACCGCTGGCGGCGCCGGTGACGACCGCGACCTGTCCCTTTCCCAGATCCATGTCTACTCCCTTGCGTGGATGTCGAGCTACCTTGCGTGGACAGTCGTCCGAAGCCGAACCGGCCGGGGAGGGGGCGCCGACGAGGTGTGAGCCGTCACCGTGCTGTCCGGCACCCACACCCACTGCCGTCCCCGTGCCTGCGATCCGCGAGGTGACGGGGTGCGCCTCTGTATCGCTTCGCGGGTGGCGACCGGAGCACCCTTGCAAACGTCACCTCGCCCATCCCTCCGACTCTCGCGTCATCAGCACGGCCGGGCCTGGAAGAATCACTACGGTATACCTTACCGTAAGCGTCACTGCTCACGCTACCGTTCAGCGTCCGCACGAGGGCCTCCTGCGCGGGACGCCCCTGTTCGATGACCCACCCGAATTCTGAGGAGAGTGCATGACCGAGCCAGTCCTGAGTTCCGGGCCTGCGATGCGGATCGGCGTCGTCGCGGAATCGACGAAGGCGGAGACCCGCGTCGCGCTGACCCCTGAGCTGGTGTCCAAAGTGATCGCCCTCGGCTACACAGTCAGCGTGCAGAGCGGAGCGGGAGTACCCGCCGGGTTCCAGGACGCCGACTACCTCCAGGCCGGGGCGGACATCGTCCACGGCCCCGTCTGGGACGCCGACGTCGTGCTCACGATCAATGCTCCGCAACCGGCCGAGATCGCCGGACTGCGGCCGGATTCCACCCTGATAGCCATGCTGGCGCCGGGTTCGGAGCCCGAGCGGGTCCGGGAGCTGGCCGGACGGGGTGTCACAGCGCTGTCGATGGACGCCGTGCCGCGGATCTCACGCGCGCAGTCGATGGACGTGCTCAGCTCGATGGCCAACATCGCCGGGTACCGGGCAGTGATCGAGGCGGCCCATGCGTTCGGCCGGTTCTTCACCGGCCAGGTCACCGCCGCGGGCAAGGTGCCACCCGCCAAGGTACTGGTCGCGGGCGCCGGTGTGGCCGGACTCGCGGCGATCGCCGCAGCCAACAGCCTGGGAGCAGTCGTGCGGGCCACCGATCCGCGGGCCGAGGTCGCGGATCAGGTGCGTTCCCTCGGTGGGGAGTACCTGGCGGTGGAGGTGGTACAGGAAGCGTCCACGGACGGCTATGCCAAGGCCACGTCCGATGCCTACGACCGGCGGGCCGCGGAGATCTACGACGAGCAAGCCCGCGACGTGGACATCATCATCACCACCGCTCTGATCCCCGGAAGGCCGGCGCCGAGACTGATCACGGCGGAGCAAGTGGCGTCGATGCGGCCAGGCAGTGTCATCGTCGACATGGCGACCTCGCAGGGTGGCAATGTGGCCGGTTCGGTCGCGGGCGAGGTCGTCACGACCGACCACGGTGTCACGATCATCGGGTACACGGACCTTCCCGCTCGGCTGCCGGCGCAGGCGTCGCAGCTCTACGGCACCAATGTGCTCAACCTCCTCAAGCTGTTGACCCCGCGGAAGGACGGATGCCTGACGCTGGACCTTGAGGACGTCGTACAGCGCGGACTGACCGTGGTGCACCACGGCGAGACGCTGTGGCCCCCTCCTCCGGTTTCGGTGAGCGCGACGCCTGCGTCCCGGCCGGCCTCGGCAGAGGTGACGGCCGGGGAGGCGGCGCGGGAACGCTCGCCCCTCGCCCGCGTCGCGGCGGCGACCCTGGCCGGCTCGGCACTGTTTCTCGGTGCGGGGCTCGCGCCCTCCGAACTGGCCGGGCACCTCACAGTATTCGTGCTGGCGATCGTCATCGGCTTCTACGTGATCGGAAACGTGCACCACGCGCTCCATACCCCGCTCATGTCGGTCACCAACGCCATTTCCGGGATCATCGTCGTAGGAGCCATCCTGCAGATCGGCGGCAGCAGTGGCGAAGACGGCGGAGAGGCCACGCTGATGACCGGCCTCGCCTCGCTGGCGCTGCTGCTGGCCGCCGTCAACATCGTCGGCGGCTTTGCCGTGACCCGCCGCATGCTGTCGATGTTCTCCCGCAGCCCTGGACGGAGCTGACGTCATGAATACCTGGACTACGGCGGCCTACCTCGTCGCCGCTCTGCTTTTCGTGGCCAGCCTGGCGGGCCTGTCCAAGCACGAGACCGCCCGCGCGGGAGTCTCCTTCGGGATCACCGGCATGGTGATCGCGCTGCTGGCCACCGCGGTGGCCGCGTTCGACTCGGCATCCGTGGTGGGCGTGACCCTGCTGCTGGTCGCCCTCGCCATCGGAACCGCGATCGGACTGTGGCGGGCCCGTGTCGTGGAGATGACCGGGATGCCCGAACTGATCGCCCTGATGCACAGCTTCGTCGGTCTCGCCGCCGTACTGGTGGGCTGGAACGGCTTCCTGGAAGCCGACTCCGGTCACTCCGACCTGACCGGGTCGCTGCTGGCGATCCACCACAGCGAGGTCGCGATCGGGGTGTTCATCGGGTGCGTGACCTTCACCGGCTCCATTCTCGCCTACCTCAAGCTCTCCGCCCGGATCCCCTCCGTACCCCTGACACTGCCAGGCAAGACCATCCTGAACCTGGGAGCACTGGCGGCCTTCGCTGCGCTCACCGTACGTTTCGTCATCTCTCCGGGAGCGTGGGTCCTGACGGCGGTCACTGTCCTGGCGTTGCTGCTGGGAACCCACCTGGTCGCCTCGATCGGTGGAGGCGACATGCCGGTTGTGGTGTCCATGCTCAACTCCTACTCCGGCTGGGCCGCAGCCGCCTCGGGCTTCCTGCTCTCGAACAACCTTCTGATCATCACGGGCGCACTGGTGGGTTCTTCCGGTGCGTACCTGTCGTACGTGATGTGCAAGGCAATGAACCGTTCGTTCATCTCCGTCATCGCGGGTGGCTTCGGCGCGACGTCCTCCTCCGCCGCGACGGTGGAGGGCGTGCACCGCGAAATCCATGCCCAAGAAGTGGCCGAGATGCTGTCGGACGCCCGGTCAGTGGTGATCGCCCCGGGTTACGGAATGGCTGTGGCGCAGGCCCAGTACCCCGTGGCCGATCTGACCAGACGGCTGAGGGAGCAAGGTGTCGAGGTGCGTTTCGGTGTGCACCCGGTCGCCGGCCGTCTGCCAGGGCACATGAACGTGCTCCTCGCCGAGGCGCAGGTGCCTTACGACATCGTGCTGGAGATGGACGAGATCAACGATGACTTCGCGGGGACGGATGTCGTCCTGGTCATCGGAGCCAACGACACGGTCAACCCGGCCGCGTCCGAGGACCCCGGCAGTCCGCTGGCGGGCATGCCCGTCCTTCGGGTCTGGGAGGCGCGGAACGTGGTGGTGTTCAAGCGCTCCATGGCTACCGGTTACGCCGGGGTGCAGAACCCGCTGTTCTTCCGGGAGAACAGTCAGATGTTGTTCGGAGACGCGAAAGACGGCGTCCAGTCCATCCTGGCCGCGATGCCCGCCCGTGTGGGTACCTGACGGGTCACCATTCGCCTGGCAGCACCAGTAGTCTTCCCGGCGTCGACTCCAAGTCGAGTATCAGGGCCTGTCGGACGACGGCGCAACAGTCGCCCGCCAGGCCTCGGTACCGCCCGCCCGCACACCAGCCTGCCCGGCTTGTCTCTCAGACGCCGAGCAGGTCCCGCGCCTTCTCGACATCGGTGATCAGAATGTTGATCCATCCGCCCCGCACGCCCCGCGGACGGCACTCACCTTCTCCTTGCCCCCCGCCACACCGATCCGACGCTCACCACACGCAGATCGTCCGGATCGATGCTGGTGAGACGGTCGTTGAAGGGTGCGTCCAGGGCACCGCCCTCGGCGTCGAAGCAGCGGGCGCAGACGTCACCCACCGCGCCCAACGCCCTGAGTCGCCGTTGCTCCTCGCCCCTTCCCGGGTGTCTCGGTGTCGACCCCACCTCCTCCGTTCCCCGTGATACCGTCCGCTGCCGCCGTGAGGTCGCCGCCATGCTCCCCCGGACCGACACCAGGCGCCTTCCTGGACGACCAGGACCGGCCCGAGGAGTTGGGCGCCGCTCATGAGGTGGAGGTTGACAACACAGCACCTTCCTGGCAGCGCAGACCACCGCCGTCGGGTTCCCTCGCCCGATTGCCCGCCCGGGACCAGTTCCGCGGCGTCGACGGGACGCCGCTCCACCATCAACGGCCGTTCCGGACAGCGCTGTTGTACGCGCACGCCACCGCCGGGCACGTACGGGCAACTACGCCAGCGAGATGCTCGTCGTGGCGTGTCCTGTCCGCTGAACCGCGAGGCGTTCCCCTGACAGGCGGCCGGTACCGGTCCCATGGCCAGGAATACCTCGGGGGAAACGGTGCAGTTCCTGACGCCCTCACCGCCCTTCGCGGCCGGTTGACCGGAGCCCGACCGCCCACGGCCGGCAGGTCGGCTCTCACCCGGCAATGACCGACACGGCGGAGGACCTCGGCGCGCCCTGGACACCGCCTCCCGCACCACACCGCCGCACGCCGCCCGCAGGGTCGCGTCCCGCGAAGTGGTGTAAGCGATCACGCGCCTTGCTGCCCGCTGTCCGGCTCGCGACGATCTTTCCGCC
>NZ_JBQOUX010000059.1:0-48696 GCF_052216785.1 Streptomyces sp. JW3
CCCGTGGGTACGGGAACCGGGCCACCGGCGTGTCGGGGGCGGGGGTCAGGCCGTCTCGGTGCCCGGCCGGGACGCGCCCTCGTGCAGGCTGATCGCGCGCTGCATCGCCTTGCGGGCGCGCGGGGTGTCCCGGGCGTCCTGGTAGGCGACGGCGAGGCGGAACCAGCTGCGCCAGTCGTCGGGGGCGTCCTCGGTCTCGGCCTTGCGGCGGGCGAAGACCTCGTCGGCCGAGTCGCGGTCGATGCGGCCGCTCGGGGTGCGCCGCAGCTCGTCCACGGGCAGGGCGCCCTCGGCGTCGAGTTCGGCGGCGAGCCGGTTGGCCTTGCGGACGAACTGGGTGTTCTGCCACAGGAACCACACCCCGATCACCGGCAGGACCAGCACGGCGACGCCCAGGGCGACGGTGACGGGGGTGCCGGCCTCGATGAGCAGCACGCCGCGGCTGCCGGCCAGGACGAAGTAGAAGACCAGGACGAGGGCCGTGACGGCGTAGGTGATCTTGGCGCGCATGAGGTCAGGGGCTCGGTTCTGATGTCGGGTCCGGTGCCGGGTCCGGTGCCGGGTCCGGTGCCGGGTCCGGTGCCGGGTCCGGTGCCGGTTCGGGTCTCGGTTCCGGTCTCGGTTCAGGTGTCAGTTCAGGTCCAGGAAGTGTTCCAGGCCGAAGGTGAGGCCCGGGGTGGTCACCACGCGGCGGGCGCCGAGCAGGATGCCCGGCATGAAGCTGCTGTGGTGCAGGGAGTCGTGCCGGACGGTGAGGGTCTCGCCCTCGCCGCCCAGCAGGACCTCCTGGTGGGCGAGGAGCCCGCGCAGCCGGACCGCGTGCACGGGGACGCCGTCCACGTCCGCGCCGCGGGCGCCGTCGAGGGCGGTGGCGGTGGCGTCGGGCGCCGCGGGGGTGCCTGCCTTCCGCCGGGCCTCGGCGATGAGCTGTGCGGTGCGGGTGGCGGTGCCGCTGGGGGCGTCCACCTTGTTCGGGTGGTGCAGCTCGACGACCTCGACGGACTCGAAGTACGGGGCGGCGAGCTGCGCGAACTTCATGGTGAGGACGGCGCCGATGGAGAAGTTGGGCGCGATGAGCACGCCCGTCCTCGGGGACCGCTCCAGCCGGCCGGTGAGCCGCGCGAGGCGCTCGTCGGTCCAGCCGGTGGTGCCGACGACGGCGTGGATGCCGTGGCCGACGCAGTAGTCGAGGTTGTCCATGACCGAGGCGGGCGTGGTCAGCTCGACGGCGACCTGGGCGCCGTTTTCGGCCAGCGTCTCCAGGGAGTCGCCGCGGCCGAGGGCGGCCACCAGCTCCATGTCCTCGGCGGCCTCGACGGCCCGTACCGCCTCGGCGCCGATCCGGCCCTTGGCACCGAGGACGGCCACGCGCAGCTTGCTCATCTGTTCAGTTCCTTAACCGGTGGGTTCAGGCGACGGCGTCGTGCAGCCGGGCCGCCTGCTTGTCCTTCAGCGGGCCGATGACCGACAGCGAGGGCCGCCGTCCCAGGATGTCGCGGGCGACCTCGCGGACGTCGTCCGGGGTGACCGAGGCTATCCGGGCCAGCATGTCGTCGACCGACAGCTGCTCGCCCCAGCACAGCTCGCTCTTGCCGATACGGTTCATCAGCGCGCCGGTGTCCTCCAGGCCGAGCACCGTGGAGCCGCGGAGCTGGCCGATGGCGCGGTCGATCTCCTCGTCGGGCAGGCCGTGCTCGGCGACCTGGTCGAGTTCGTCCCGGCAGATCTTCAGCACGTCGTGTACCTGGGAGGGCCGGCAGCCCGCGTAGACGCCGAACAGGCCGCAGTCGGCGAAGCCCGAGGTGTACGAGTACACGCTGTAGGCCAGGCCGCGCTTCTCCCGGACCTCCTGGAAGAGGCGGGAGGACATGCCGCCGCCGAGCGCGGTGTTCAGCACGCCGAGCGCCCAGCGGCGCTCGTCGGTGCGGGCCAGGCCCGGCATGCCGAGGACGACGTGCGCCTGCTCGGTCCTGCGGCCGATCAGCTCGACGCGGCCGGCGGTGCGCAGGGCGCGGCGGCCCTCGCGCGGGGCGATCGGCAGGGCGGCCGGGTCCTTGAGGGCGCCGGCCTTCTCGAAGGCGGCGCGGACCTGGCGGACCACCTTGTTGTGGTCGACGTTGCCGGCGCAGGCGACCACCAGGTGGGTGGGGTCGTAGTGCTTCTTGTAGAAGCGCCGGATGCGGTCGGCGGTCAGGGCGTTGACCGTGTCGACGGTGCCGAGGACCGGGCGGCCCAGCGCGTTGTCGCCGAACATGGTGTGCGCGAACAGGTCGTGCACGCAGTCGCCCGGGTCGTCCTCGGTCATCGCGATCTCTTCGAGGATGGCGCCGCGCTCGACGTCCACGTCCGCTTCGCGGATGAGCGAGCCGGTGAGCATGTCGCAGACCACGTCGATGGCGAGCGGCAGGTCGCTGTCGAGGACACGCGCGTAGTAGCACGTGTACTCCTTCGCCGTGAACGCGTTCATCTCGCCGCCGACCGCGTCCAGCGCCGCGGAGATGTCCAGGGCGGATCTGCGGTCGGTGCCCTTGAAGAGCAGGTGCTCCAGGTAGTGGGTGGCGCCGTTCAGGGACGGGGTCTCGTCGCGGGAGCCGACGTGCGCCCAGATGCCGAAGGTCGCGGAGCGGACGGAGGGCAGCGTTTCGGTGACGATGCGCAGGCCGCCGGGGAGGGTGGTGCGGCGCACGGTGCCGATGCCGTTCTCGCCCTTGATCAGGGTTTGGGTACGGGCGACGGCCCGCGCCTCCGAGGAGGTGCGGGCCGTCGCCTTCGAGCTACGGGACGTCACTGGTCGGCGTCGTCCTTCTTCTCGTCGTCCGAGGAGCCCTCTCCCTCGACCACGGGGATCAGGGAGAGCTTGCCGCGGGAGTCGATCTCGGCGATCTCGACCTGGACCTTGGCGCCCACGCCGAGCACGTCCTCGACGTTCTCCACGCGCTTGCCGCCGGCCAGCTTGCGGATCTGCGAGATGTGCAGCAGACCGTCCTTGCCGGGCAGCAGGGAGACGAAGGCGCCGAACGTCGTCGTCTTCACGACCGTACCCAGGTAGCGCTCGCCGACCTCGGGCATCGTCGGGTTGGCGATGCTGTTGATCGTCGTACGGGCGGCCTCGGCGGAGGGGCCGTCGGCGGCACCGATGTAGATGGTGCCGTCGTCCTCGATGGTGATCTCGGCGCCGGTGTCCTCCTGGATCTGGTTGATCATCTTGCCCTTCGGGCCGATGACCTCACCGATCTTGTCCACCGGGATCTTGACGGTGATGATCCGCGGGGCGTTCGGGGACATCTCGTCCGGCGTGTCGATCGCTTCCATCATCACGTCGAGGATGTGGAGGCGGGCGTCCCGGGCCTGCTTGAGGGCGGCGCCCAGGACGGAGGCCGGGATGCCGTCCAGCTTGGTGTCGAGCTGGAGGGCGGTGACGAACTGCTTGGTGCCGGCGACCTTGAAGTCCATGTCGCCGAAGGCGTCCTCCGCACCGAGGATGTCGGTGAGGGTGACGTAGTGCGTCTCGCCCTCGATCTCCTGGGAGATCAGGCCCATGGCGATACCGGCGACGGGGGCCTTCAGCGGCACACCGGCGTTCAGCAGCGACATGGTGGAGGCGCAGACCGAGCCCATGGACGTCGAGCCGTTCGAGCTGAGCGCCTCGGAGACCTGGCGGATCGCGTAGGGGAAGTCCTCGCGGGCCGGCAGCACCGGCACCAGGGCGCGCTCGGCGAGGGCGCCGTGGCCGATCTCGCGGCGCTTGGGGGAGCCGACGCGGCCGGTCTCGCCGGTGGAGTACGGCGGGAAGTTGTAGTTGTGCATGTAGCGCTTGCGGGTCACCGGGGAGAGGGTGTCCAGCTGCTGCTCCATGCGGAGCATGTTCAGCGTGGTGACGCCCAGGATCTGGGTCTCGCCGCGCTCGAACACCGCGGAGCCGTGCACCCGCGGGATGGCCTCGACCTCGGCGGCGAGCGTACGGATGTCCGTGACGCCGCGGCCGTCGATGCGCTTCTTCTCCTTGATCACGCGCTCGCGGACCAGGGTCTTGGTCAGCGCTCGGTACGCGGCGGAGATCTCCTTCTCGCGGCCCTCGAACTGCGGCAGCAGCTTCTCGGCGGCGAGCCCCTTGACGCGGTCCAGCTCGGCCTCGCGCTCCTGCTTGCCGGCGATGGTGAGCGCCTGGGCCAGCTCGGCGCGGACGGCGGCGGTGAGCGCCTCCAGCACGTCGTCCTGGTAGTCCAGGAAGATCGGGAACTCGCCGGTCGGCTTGGCGGCCTTGGCGGCCAGGTCGGCCTGGGCGCGGCAGAGCACCTTGATGAAGGGCTTCGCGGCCTCCAGACCGGCGGCGACGACCTCCTCGGTGGGCGCCTCGGCGCCGCCCTCGACCAGCTTGATGGTCTTCTCGGTGGCCTCGGCCTCGACCATCATGATCGCGACGTCGCCGTCCTCCAGGGTGCGGCCCGCGACGACCATGTCGAAGACGGCGTCCTCGAGCTCGGTGTGGGTCGGGAACGCCACCCACTGGCCGCGGATCAGCGCGACGCGGACGCCGCCGATCGGGCCGGAGAAGGGCAGGCCGGCCAGCTGGGTGGACGCGGACGCGGCGTTGATCGCGACGACGTCGTACAGGTGGTCGGGGTTGAGGGCCATGACCGTGCAGACGACCTGGATCTCGTTGCGCAGGCCCTTCTTGAAGGACGGGCGCAGCGGGCGGTCGATCAGCCGGCAGGTGAGGATGGCGTCCTCGGAGGGGCGGCCCTCGCGTCGGAAGAAGCTGCCGGGGATCTTGCCGGCGGCGTACATCCGCTCCTCGACGTCCACCGTGAGGGGGAAGAAGTCGAGCTGGTCCTTGGGGTTCTTCGAGGCGGTGGTGGCCGACAGCACCATGGTGTCGTCGTCCAGGTACGCGACGGCGGAGCCGGCGGCCTGCTTGGCCAGGCGGCCCGTCTCGAAGCGGATGGTGCGGGTGCCGAAGGGGCCGTTGTCGATGACGGCCTCGGCGTAGTGGGTCTCGTTCTCCACTATGGTCTTCTCCATTGCGTTCAGTTGCGTGTCGTCTTTCGTCCCGCCCAGCCCGTGTGGCGGGGGGACGTGGTGGAGAAGCGTCCGGTGCGGGCCGGTCTTCGATCGAAGCCCCCGGCGTTCCTTTTCCGAGGGCCACTACCGAGGACCGGCGGCGGCGCGGTGACGCCCCTCCTCGTTCATCGTGCTGCTACCACACTACAAAGCGGGAGTGACAGCGCGCACGTACAGCAAAGGGAGCGGCTCCCCAAGGATGGGAACCGCTCCCCTCACGGCGTCTTACTTGGCGCCCGCCGCACCGCGGCGGATGCCGAGGCGGTCGACCAGCGCGCGGAAGCGCTGGATGTCCTTCTTGGCGAGGTACTGCAGCAGGCGGCGACGCTGACCGACCAGGATCAGCAGACCACGACGGGAGTGGTGGTCGTGCTTGTGGGTCTTCAGGTGCTCGGTCAGGTCGGAGATCCGACGGGACAGCAGGGCCACCTGGACCTCGGGGGAGCCGGTGTCGCCCTCCTTGGTACCGAACTCGCCGATGATCTGCTTCTTCACTGCGGCGTCGAGAGACACGCGTGCTCCTTCAAGGTCTTCGTGAGCCTTCGAGCGCCCCCGGTCTGCTTCTCGGGGGAACTTCCGTGAACTCGGAAGGCGGGAATCCGCTGGGCGCGGCCTCCGGTCACCTGGTGGGTACCTGGGGTGGGTCCGGGGGTGCGTACACAAACGGCCGTCAGCCAGAGTACCAGCCCGCTCGCGGGCCTCAGACGCCGCCGCGGACCTTGCCGTAGACATCGAGGACGGCCAGGCAGATCGGGACCAGGGACAGCAGCACCAGCGAGTCCGCGAGGTCCAGCATGCGGCCCCAGAACGGGGACAGGCCCTTCTTCGGCACGATCAGGGCGATGGCGATCAGGAGCAGCACGCCGGCCGCGACCGAGGCGCCGAGCCACAGGGTGCGTACGTCGACCGGGCCGGAGTTGCCCTTGAGCAGTTCGACGATGATGTCGGTCGGCGGCGAGATGGCGAGGCCGAGGACCAGCAGCGCGAGCGTGACGACGCCGGCCACGAAGAGGCAGGTGACCTGCGCGGTGTAGCGGAACAGCCGGGCCCGCAGCATGGCGGCGAGGCCGGTGCACAGGGCGAGCAGCTGGGCCCAGCCGTTGTCGCTGAAGCCGAGCACCGCGCCGCCGGCGCCGACGATGACCGCGGCGCAGCCGCCGACCAGGCCGAGCAGCAGTTCGTGCCCCCGGCTGGTCTGGGCGACGATGCGCTGGACGTCGACGGCCTCGAGGTCGCCCTCGCGGCCCTCGCGGCGGGCCCGGGCCAGGTCCTCGGGGTTGCGGAAGCCGATCGGCAGCCGGGCGAACCGGGCCGACCAGCCGGGCAGGAAGCCGACCACCGCCAGCGCGACGACCGAGGTGCCGGCCGCGATCTCGCGCGGCTCGGCCTCGGTGAGGATGCCGCAGAACACGGCGAGCGTGCCGATGGCGGCGGCCAGCGCGGCGGCCACGAACGGGGCGTCGCCCTGCGGCAGCAGCATGATCAGTACGACGGAGCACAGCAGTACGGCGACGCAGCCGACCAGGAACTGGATCCGGCCGGGGCCTTCGCCGGCGTCCTGGGCGATGATGCCGGAGCCCGCGATGAGCGCGTGCGGCAGGGCCGAGACGCCGAGCGCGACGGCGGAGGCGCGGTCGTCGTAGACCCGGGCCCGGACGCCGGCCAGGGCGGTCAGGGCGAGCGCGGCCACGCCGGCCAGGATGCCCTGGAGGCCGTGCATGTCGTGCCGGAGCGGATCGGCGAACCAGAAGACGAAGCCCAGCATGATCAGCAGCAGCGCGCCGGAGACCAGGCCGGCCACCCGCATCAGGTTGTCGTTCCAGCTGCGGACGTCCTGCTTGACCGCGGCGGCGATGGCGTCCACCACGTCGTCGTGGACGGCCGGCGGCAGCGAGTCGGCGAAGGTGCGCAGCAGCAGCACCTCGCCGTCCCTGACCCGGTGCTCGAGCAGCGAGCGGCTGGCGTCGAGGACCTGGCCCTCGCGGGTCACCAGGTGGTAGCCGGCGGGGCTGGTGTCCGACTGGACCAGTCCCGAGAGCCTGATGATCTCAGGGAAGAGGTCCTGGATCGGCAGGTCCTCCGGCAGCGCGACGTCGATCCGACTGTCCGGCGCTGCGATGGTGATTCGGCAGAAACCTGTCGAAGTCCCCGTGCTCACCTGGTGTTCCCCCTGCTAGACACAACTGCTGGACACGACTGCGTGACGCCGCTCGTACGACGCGGAGCGCCACCCTATCCGCCCCGGCACAAGGGGACGGGGCTGCCTCCCTCAATTCTCCCCTTCCCCCCTCGGCATCTCCATCCTCCTGGCTCTTTTGCGCACCGGACGCATCAGTAGGATCGTCCCCCTACGCGGACGACGCCTAAGCGAACGGGAACACGTCGCGCACACGGGGGCGTCGGTGCAGGACGTATCAACCACGAAGGATGAGTGCATCGGTGAGCGTCGTCATCATCAAGCGGCCGCCGCGGATACCGCCCCCGGTCGTACCGGACGGCGAGGTCAATCTGGAGACGCCCCCCGAGATCCCTCGTGAGGGCGACGAGAGCATGCTGATGAACCTGCTGCCCATGATGGGCATGCTGGGTTCCGTCGGTTTCTTCTTCATGCCCAACCTGCCCTCGTACATGCGGGTGGTCGGCGGGCTGATGCTGGCCTCGACGCTGGCCATGGCCATCGCGCAGTTCGCCAAGTCCCGGCAGGGCGGCGGGGCGGGGATGGCGCAGGACCGGCGGGACTACTTCCGTTATCTCGAGCAGGTCCGCAAGGACGTCAACAAGACGGCGGAGCTCCAGCGCCGCAGTCAGCTCTTCCAGCACCCCGAGCCGGACCACCTGTGGGCGGTGGCGGCCGACGGCAAGCGGCTGTGGGAGCGGCGGCCGAGCGACGCGGACTTCGCGTCGGTACGGATGGGGCGCGGCATCCAGCAGCTGAACACACCGCTGGTCGCTCCGGTGACGGCGCCGAAGGACGAGCTGGAGCCGCTGACCGCGGCGGCCATGAAGGCGTTCCTCGACGCCCACGGCAGCCTGTCCGACCTGCCGCTGTCCGTCTCGCTGCGGGCCTTCTACCACGTGACGATCAGCGGCGAGCGGGACACGGTCTACGGCAACGCCCGGGCGACGCTGGCCCAGCTGGTCACGCTGCACTCCCCGGAGGACCTGATGGTCGCCGTGGTGGCGCATCCGTCCACCGCGGCGGAGTGGGACTGGTTCAAGTGGCTGCCGCACGGCCAGCACCCGAAGGCCAAGGACGGCGCGGGCTCGGCCCGGCTGCTCTTCGACGACCTCGGGGAGCTGGAGGAGGCGCTGGCCGACCAGCTGGACGACCGGCCGCGCTGGAACCGGGACACCAACCCGCTGTACGACCAGCCGCACCTGATCGTGGTGCTGGACGGCGGCACCGTGCCGCCGGACTCCGAACTCGCCAGCGCCGAGGGGCTCCAGGGCGTCACCTTCCTCGAACTCGCCCCCGGTGAGCTGGAGGAGGAGCTGCGCGCGGGGCTGACGGCGTATGTGAAGCCGGACCGCATGCAGTTGTTCGTCGGCCACGAGTCCGCGTACACCGGCAAGCCCGATGTGCTGAACCAGGCGCAGGCCGAGTCCCTGGCCCGGCAGCTCGCCCCGTTCCGGGTGGGCTCCGCGGAGGACGGCGAGCCGCTGCTGTCCAACCTGGACTTCACCGACCTGATGGGGATCGGTGACGCGGGCGCGGTCGACGTGTCGCGCACCTGGCGGCCGCGCACCCTGCACGAGCGGCTGCGGGTGCCGATCGGCGTCGGGGAGAACGGCGAGCCGGTCATGCTCGACCTGAAGGAGGCCTCGCAGGAGGGCATGGGCCCGCACGGCCTGTGCGTCGGCGCGACCGGTTCCGGCAAGTCGGAGCTGCTGCGCACCCTGGTGCTCGGTCTGGCGGTCACGCACTCCTCGGAGACGCTGAACTTCATCCTGGCGGACTTCAAGGGCGGCGCGACCTTCGCCGGCATGGCGGACATGCCGCACACCGCGGCCGTGATCACCAACCTCGCCGACGACCTCACCCTCGTGGACCGGATGCGGGACGCGATCACGGGTGAGATGCAGCGCCGCCAGGAACTGCTGCGCACCGCGGGCAACTACGCCAACCTGCACGACTACGAGAAGGCCCGGGCCGCGGGTGCCGCCCTTGAGCCGATGGCCTCGCTGGTGATCGTGCTCGACGAGTTCTCCGAACTGCTCACGGCCAAGCCGGACTTCATCGACATGTTCATCCAGATCGGCCGCATCGGCCGCTCCCTGGGTGTGCACCTGCTGCTCGCCTCGCAGCGCCTGGAGGAGGGCAAGCTGCGCGGCCTGGACACCTATCTGTCGTACCGGATCGGTCTGCGCACCTTCTCGGCCGCCGAGTCGCGCACGGCGATCGGTGTCCCCGACGCCTACCATCTGCCGTCGATCCCGGGTTCGGGCTACCTGCGCTACGACACCGACACCATGGTCCGCTTCAAGGCGGCGTACGTGTCGGGCGCGTACCACGGCGAGGGCCCCTCCCGGGTGCACCGCTCCACGCAGTTGCGGCCCGCGCTGTTCACGGCGGAGCAGGTGGCGCTGCCGCCGCAGCCGGTGGTGGAGGAGCCGGAGGCCGACCACCGGGTGGACGACGCGCTCGCCGACACCGTCCTGGACGTCATCGTGGGCAAGATGGTCAACCAGGGGCCGCCGGCCCACCAGGTGTGGCTGCCGCCGCTGGAGGAGGCGCCCTCGCTGGAGCAGCTCCTCCCCCAGCTCGCGGTCACTCCGGAGCGTGGCCTGACCGCGCCGGAGTACACGGCGCTCGGCCGGCTCACCGTGCCGGTCGGCATGGTGGACAAGCCGTTCGAGCAGCGGCGTGACGTGCTGTACCGGGACTTCTCGGCGGGCGCCGGCCACGGTCTGTTCGTCGGTGGTCCGCGGTCCGGCAAGTCGACGCTGCTGCGCACGCTCATCTCGTCGTTCGCGCTCACCCACACGCCGTCCGAAGCGCAGTTCTACTGCCTGGACTTCGGTGGCGGCTCGCTGATCTCGATGGAGGAGCTGGCGCACGTCGGCGGGGTCGCCAACCGGCTCGACGCCGAGAAGGTGCGCCGTACGGTCAGCGAGGTCTCCGGCATCCTCGACACCCGCGAGGAGTACTTCCGGGCGCACAACGTCGACTCCGTCCAGACCTACCGGCAGCGCCGGGCCGCGGGGCAGTTGCCCGACCAGCCCTGGGGCGACGTCTTCCTGGTCATCGACGGCTGGGCCACCTTCAAGACGGACTACGAGCTGCTGGAGTCGACCGTCACCGACATCGCCACCCGCGGTCTCGGCTTCGGCGTGCACGTGATCCTGACCGCGAGCCGGTACACCGAGGTACGGCCGGCGCTCAAGGACATGCTGCAGAACCGCATCGAACTGCGGCTCGGTGACCCGACCGAGTCGGAGATCGACCGCAAGGTCGCGCAGAACGTGCCGGCCACCGTGCCGGGCCGCGGTCTGACCCCGGACAAGCTGCACTTCATGACCGCGCTGCCCAGGGTCGACGGCTCCTCGGCCACCGAGGACCTGGCGGAGGCCACGGCGATCCTCGTCCGGGGCGTCAACGACAACTGGCAGGGCGCGCACGCGCCGGTGGTCCGGCTGCTGCCGACGATGCTGTCGGCGGACCGGCTGCCCAAGGGCTTCGAGCACCCGGACCGCGGAGTGGCCATCGGCATCGACGAATCCACCCTGTCGCCGGTCTTCGTCGACTTCGAGACGGACCCGCACTTCATCGTGTTCGGCGAGAGCGAGTCCGGCAAGTCGGCGCTGCTGCGGCTGCTGATCAAGCAGATCACCGAGCGCTACACACCGGACCAGGCGAAGATCGTCCTGGGTGACTACCGGCGCGCCCACATGCAGGGCGTGCCCGAGTCCCACCTGTCGCGCTACTGCCCGTCGGCGCCCTCCCTGACGGAGACGCTGGAGGGCCTGGCCGGGTCGATGGGCCGCCGGATGCCGGGCCCGGACATCACGCCCGAGCAGCTGCGCAACCGCAGTTGGTACAACAGCCCGGACGCGTTCGTCATCATCGACGACTACGACCTGGTGGCGACCGGCATGAACCCGCTGGCGCCGCTGCTGGAGTACCTGCCGTTCGCCCGGGACATCGGCCTGCGCGTCATCGTCGCGCGGGCCTCGGGCGGCGCCAGCCGGTCGCTGTACGAGCCGGTGATGCAGCGCCTGCGCGAGCTGGGCGCGCAGGGCCTGGTGCTCTCCGGTGACCGGTCCGAGGGCGCGCTGCTCGGCAACATCACCTCGACGCAGCTGCCGCCGGGGCGTGGCTCCTTCCACACGCGGCGGCGCAGCGGACAGCTGGTCCAGACGGGCTGGCTGCCGGCGCGGTACTGACCGGACTGACCGGGTTTCCTGGTGACGGGGGCGGCGTCCTGGCGGACGCAGCCCCCGTTGTCGTACCCGCCCGTTACAGTGATGCCGACGGTGGAAATGTCGAGCTACGGGGGGCAGTTGTGGCGAGCGACGGCCTGCAGGCGGATCCCGCGGTCCTCAAGACCGAGGGCTACAACATGTTCACGGTGGGCCAGGACTTCAGCAAGGCGGTGCAGACCCTCCAGCAGGGCCTGTCCGCCCTGGAAGGCGGCAACGGCGCCACGCCGCCGTGGGGCGACGACGACATAGGCGAGAAGTTCGGCGTCGTCTACGAGGGTCTGCGCGACGGCATGTACGAGTCGATGGGCAGCCTGGCCGAGCGCATCGCGGGGATGGGGCTGGCCTTCACCGAGATGGGCGTCCGGCACGAGCAGAACGAGGGCGACGAGGACGCGGCCTGGAAGGAGCTCACCTCCGAGTACGACGGTCAGGTGGAGCCGCCGGCGACGGTGCACTCGACCTTGCGTCCGCGTCAGGACCTGTGGTGATCGTGCGGTGACGCACCGGTTTCGGAGCGTGCCCGCCGGGTGCGCAAGTAATCTGGACACCCACTTGATTCGCACGGCGGAAAGAGGCCCAGAAACATGACCGACGCACACCAGGACCAGGCCGCGACTCAGCCCGAGGACGTCAAGGCGCGCAAGGAGCGGGAGCGGGACGAGCTGTACGCGCTCGACATCTCCGGCGTCGAGTGGCACAGCGCGCCGGGTACCGAGGAGCACGAGGAGCGGGTGGAGATCGCGTACCTGCCGGAGGGTGCCGTGGCGATGCGGTCGTCCCTCGACCCGGACACGGTGCTGCGGTACACCGAGGCGGAGTGGACGGCGTTCGTACTCGGGGCCCGGGACGGCGAGTTCGACCTGGAGCCGGCGCCGGGCGATGGGGGCACGGCGGGCGCGTAGGGGTCTTGAGCACGGGCTTCGAGCTGAGGTATGTCACCCGGGTCGGGCCGCGGAAGACCGACGGCGTCCGAGCGGCCTGACCTGGTGAGCCCGCCCCGGCCAGCGGGGAGTTCCGCGATGCGCAGCGGTGTCCGACACTCCGACTGCCGTGCCGAAGATCGCTTACGAGGCCGTTCACGAGTCGGGGGTCGTGCACCCTGCGTCGATCGCCTCGGGATCCGCTATCCGGAAGCTGGGGGGCGGGCAGGCGTGACCGCCTATGTGACACGTCCTGGCGTACCCGCAGGCCGCGTCCTTGATGTGCGGGAACTCCTACGGGTACTCGTGCAGACACTCGTCGAGGAGACCCAGAAACGGGTCCGGAAGCTCGAATTGGTGTTCAGCGCGGTATGCGACGGGCACCAGGTTTTCGGTGCAGCAGACCGACCCGCCGTCGGCGTCCGGCGTATCGGACGCCGACTATGTGCAGAGCAGCACGGGCCGGACCTGGCGTTGGTTCGCCGGGTTCTTCGGCGGCTGGGTCCTCACCGGGCTCGGTGTCTTCTGCCGGGCCACGGGTTACGCCCCGCTCGGCCAGAGCCGCGTCTCGTACGAGGCGGCGTGGGAGGCGTCCAGCCGGGCGCGGTCCGGCCGGCCGTGCTCGGGGTGGGCCTCGTAGGGGCTGGAGTGTGCCTGCTGGTCAGCTACTTCGTCTGACCACCGCCGGCCCTCGCCGACCACCGCTGGGGTCCGCTGCAACAGATTCGTGACAGCGGGGGCTCTGAAGCCGACGGCTGGTACTCCGTACACTCTTGCGGACGGCTGTACTCCTGTGTGACTTCCTTGGCCGGTCGGCACGAAATACACACCCTTGGGCCTCTATACCGAACGTGAACCCTGCGGGCAGGGCGAGGGACACATGAAGTGCTCCACCGTCCTCATGGACGAGCGCTTCGAAGGCATACCGATTCATTACAGCACGACCTACCGGGACGACCCAGAAGGCGTGCAGATCCGCAGGCAGATGCTTGCCGAAAAAAGAGAAACGCTCAAAACACTCAGAGAGATGTCAGACGACCAAATAAGGGAGTACATGACAGAAAAATGGAGTGCACGTTACAGCGACGACGCGAAACGGCTCGACAAGGCTTTGAACAGGCTAGAGGGAACATCCGGCACCAAACTCATCGACGCCATAACCAAAGAACTGGATGCGCAGCGCGCCGAGAACAGAACCCTGAAGGAGCAAGCCATAACGGCAGAATTCGATCAACATATCGGTGTACTCAAGGAAACTTGGGACACCATTCTTCCCGACTTGAAGAAGTGACACACCTGAGCCGGACAGAACTCAGGGGAACACCGCCGACCACCCCCATGGACCAGATGGGACAGAACTAGGCTATGCCTCATGCCGGAATCCATTGACGCCCTCGTCGAAGACCTCTCAGCAAGCAACCGGGCCGTTCGCCGGACCGCGAGAGACGCGCTGGCCGCTCTCGGCCCTCAGGCCATCGACCTGCTTCTGCCCCACGCCCTCGACCGACGGCCGAGGGGCCCTGGACGTGACATCAGGTCCATCATCGAACACATGGGGGAAGAGGCGCTGCCGCGACTCCGGACGATCCGGCGTGCGGGACCTGGCCGATTGCGCGGCACGGCTCTCGAGATCCTGGGCGAAATAGGTGGCGCGGACGTGCTCGACGAAGCCGACCGACACGCCCTGGAACGCCTCGTGCGGGTCAAGATCCTTGACGAACGCCCCGTCGAGGTTCCCGCGGAGGCGGGCCGCTGGCTGGCCTTCCCGGCGAAGCGACTCGCCGACGCCGTAGCCGCTCTCGGCCTGCACGACCTTCGGCCGGCCACCACGGTCATGGGCGTGGCCGCCGCCACCCGAGCCACCGACACGGTGGATTTCCAGGATTCCCGGGGCCGGCCCCAGCGGGCCTACCGGGTCTTCATCACCCCGGAGTTCGAGAACTGGCGGGCGAAGGGGCAGATCACCAACTGGCGCATGCTGTGGGGGAACTCCTTCCTGGACGAACTCGACGGCTTCGCGCTGGCCACCGAACTCAGCAAACGATGCGGTGAAGCCCACTTCTACGTCCTTGACCCCTACAACTCCTCCGAGAACTGGTACGTCGCCCGCGACGGTCACACGGTACGCAGCTTCGGCAGTTACGCCGACCCGCAGTTCGAAGGGGAGCCGCTGCCCTTCGAGCTCTGGTACCGGGACAACGCGGACCAGGACGAGGCCGAGACGTATGCCGAAGGTGTTCCGTACGCGTCCACAGCAGCCGACAACCTCTCGGTCGAACCCGGTCCGCAGCTCGCGGAGGACACCCACGGGCACGGCTGGCTCGCCACGACCCACCCCGACGTGCCCAATGCTCGCTTCAAGGGCGCCCTGCCCGTCTGAAGCCGACTGCCGAAAGCCTTCGCACACGTCCGCGCCAGCGGAGGACGGAAACCATGACCGATTCACCGGACGACTACGCTCCACATCCCCATGTAGGCGGTCGTGCCAACGCCCTGCGTGCACTCGCCGCTTGGCGTACGGCATGGCCGGGGGCACCGCGCGTGGTGGTACTGACGGGAGATTCCGGCAGTGGTCGCTCCCGCTTGCTCACCGGATTCCTGATGCTGTGCGATCCGGAGTCGCGCAAGGAACTGGATCTCGATCAGCTCGACCCGTCAAGCGTGCCCCCTGAGTTGCCTCCGCCCGCCGCCGCGAACGCGCGCGGACTGACAGCCCGGCAATTCCTCTGGGCGCTCGCCGATCACTTCGAGCTCTCAGCGGATCGCGCCGAGGGCGTCTACGCGGAGTTGGCGGCCACCGGCGACATGAGGGCACTCGTCGTCCTGGACGTGGACCAGGCGGGCCCGGTCCGGTACACCGACGAACCCTCAGTGCTCGTGCGCCAGGTACTGAAGCCGCTCGCCGCCCTTCAGACACTGCGGCTGGTGGTGGAAGTGCCGCGGCGTCTCGTCCCGGAACTGACCGCGGGCCTGCCGGCGGGCACGGCGCTCGTCATGGACCTCGACGAGCCGCAGTGGGCCGACGCCGAAGGGCTTGCGCGGCATGCGGAGGCGGCGCTGAGCCCGCGTTTCGCCGGCCTGGGCCTGCCGTTCACGGATGTTCCGGAGGCTCGCCGCGCCTTGTCCACGGCCATAGCGCGCCGTGCGGGCACCAGCCCGCTGGTGGTGCAGCTTGCCGTCCAGAGCCTCCTCACCGCTCCGGAGGGCTTCGACCCGGCTGACGAGAGCCGGCTGCCGACCTCCGTCACCGAAGCCCTCGACCTGCACGCCGCACGGCTCGGCGCCGACCCGCGGACGCTGCGGCTGATGCTGGCCCCACTCGCCCTCGCCGAGGCCGACGGCATGCCCGCCCACCTGTGGGCGAGGCTGGCGAGCGCGGTCGCCGAACAGGACATGGACCAGGCCATCGCGGACGGACTACCACTCGTCGCCCCCTTCATCCAGCCCTTGCCACCGCACACGGACCGCGACGGCCCCGAAGGCGGTCGGCGTACGCTGCTGCGTCTCCTTCACCCGGCCATCGGCGACGCCATCCGGGCGGGCCTGCCGAACATCCGCACCGCTCAGACCAGGATCGCGATGGCGCTGCTGGAGGCCGTCCCGGAGCAGGACTGGAGCAAGGCCGATCCGTACGTACGCGACCACATCGCCGGTCACACTCTCGAAGCCGGCCTGCTGCCCCAACTCCTCACCGACCCCGGGCTGTTCGTCTACGCCGATCCGGTACCGCTGCGCGCCGCCATCGAGTCCGTTCCGGCTGAGGCGCTGGGCGCGCCGGCCCGCACCTATCTGCGGGTGGCTCCTCTGCTCATCCGCAACGAGGTCTCCGCGGCCTGGCGGGCCGCTCTGTTGGAGACGGCGTTCGTCGAGGACGGGCTGTGCGAGTATGCCGAGGCCCTGCACCGCCGCTTCGCACTGCCGTGGCAGACCCTGTGGAGCCTGCCTGTCGCCGGCATCAGTGAGGTGACACTCGGCAGCATCCCCGGTGCGCAGCTGGCCGCGACCGGGGTGGCGGTGCTCGTCGTGCCGCCGGGGACTCCCGGTGCGCGGCAGGCTGAGGGGACGAGCGGGTCCACGGTCCTCGTTCACGGCCTGCTTCCCCAGGACGATCCGGGCGACGCGGACCTCGGGCAGGTCCTGCGCCCGACCGAGGAGGAACGTGCCGCCTCTCCCTGGGGACTGAGCCGCGGTGCGGACTATCTGCGCGTCTGGGACAGAGCGAGTGAGGAGGTCGTGGCCGTGCTGATCTCCGACATCCCGTTCGTCTCCGCGGACCTGTCTCCCGACGGGGTGCTCGTCGCCGCGACGGAGCGGGGGGCGAACGCCCTCCGCATCCGTACGGTGGAGGCGGCGACGGCCTCGTAGTAGCACCCGCAGTCCCGAGCGAGCCTCGCCCCGGCCGGCCAGGAGCAGGCGTTCGCCCGCGCCGGCCGCTGGCTCCCCCCCCGAGGCTCGGTACGGGCACACCGCGAGGTGCGGGCGCGGCAGTCCGAGCTGGGCCGGGGCGTCCCGGCCGCCCCCGCGACGCCCGGGCGCGGCCCCCGAGACCGGCGCCGTGCGCCCGGTCGTGGTCCGCCATACCGGCAAGCTGACGGTGTGGCCGTCGGTACTGGCCCGGACGTACCGCCGAGCCCGGCAGCAACCCGCCCCGGGCCGCAGAAGCAGTCCGGCCTGCGGCGGGCCGAAGTTCGGCAGGGGACCCGCGACTGCTCCCCTACGGGTGTGCACGGGATGAACACGCGTGCACACCGGAACGCCCGCGCAGCGACGACCGATGCCGAGCCGGACGCAGCCCGAGCGGAGCGGAAGGCGGCACGGGCCCCGTGACCCCTGAGGCAAGCCCGTCGCGAGTGGAGTACATACTCGTCAAGGGAGACCCTTCCAAGACCGACGGCCGTCACCAGGACTACAGGACGAAGCGGTTCGACCTCAGGACGGAAGTGGAGAAAGCACGTGCTGCAGGTTCCACGACATGAGTTCCCGACGTGGTTCGCCGAGCGGATCCTCGCTAGACGCGCCGGCGCCTGGCGCAACGCCTCCTGGCTCGTCGGCATCTGCCGCGAGGAGAACACATGACGGGACCGTGCTCGTATCCCGTCACCCTGCTCAGGCAGGCCGCCGGAGTGCTTGACGAGTACATCCACCGCTGGGCAGCCCTCCAGGCGTACTGGCGCGAACTCCCCGCACCCGGCGGCGGACTGGTCGCCGCGGCAGCGGGCACCGATTCCTCAGTGCCCCGCCACGCACCCCACGAAGGCGTCCTCCACTCCAAGCGTCCCCCGACGGACCCGCTGCCCCAGCTCGCCCGCGCTGAGACCAGGACAAGTTCAACACCGAACTGGCCGAAGCCGTGACATGACCCAAGGAGTTCCGGACCTGCGGCGGGGACCGCGCAGTGGCCACAGACGGCCTGGTGGCCCCGGCCGCACTGGGGATGGCCTGCCTCGCCCGGCTGGCCGTCCAGGCCGGATTCACCCTCACCGTCGCATAGAAAGCACCTGCCGAAGCACCTCTCCGAAGGCGCACGGCTCCACGAAGTCCCCACCTGACACCCCAGGAGCACTCCATGACCTCTGACATCCCCGCCCCGCCCCCAACCGGCCCTCCCACCAGCCCGGAGGATGCCGTACGGATCGTGCGCAGCCGTTTCGCCCAGCCGAAGGCACCCGACGGCTCACCCGCGGAACTGAGCGCGCACGAGTTCGACCTCGGGTACCTCGTCTACCCCACGCCCAGCCCCGTCGAGCCCAGCCCCGACCGCCCCGCCGCGCCCGCCCCGCCCGGCGGATCCAAGGTCATCGTCTCCAAGGCGACCGGTGACACCATGACCGTTCCGAACTATCCGACGGAACAGGCCATCGCCCTGTACCGCACGATCCGCGCCCGCGACAACTGACGGCACCGGCCGCCCCGGCTCCGGCCGGGGCGGCCGACGGCCTGGCCTGAGATCGAGTCGGATGACCTGTTCGTACCTTCTCTCGACGACGGCTGGCACGGCTTTCCCACGCAGTCCAGCGCACCGCTCACGCACGACACGGTCTGGAGCCCGTGTTCCCGCGCCCGCGCCGGCTGCGCACCTCGTCCCCGCACCGACGGGCACGCAACGCGGTGCCACCTGCCCTGGCACCTGGCACCTGGCAACCGGAGTGGTCGAGTACCCCGGACGTCCTGGTCCCGACGGGCAACTCACCGACCCGGCCCTGTTCGCGCACGCCGATCCGGTGCCGCCGCACGCCGCCGTGGCGGCCGTACCCACAGAGTCGCTCGGCGCGCCGGCCCATACCTACCTGCGGACGGCTCCGCTGCTCACTCGTACCGAGCTGCCCGCCGTGCTGCGCGCCGTTCTGCTGGAGACCGCCTTCGTGGCGGGCGGACCGCCCGAGTACGCCGAGGCCGTGCACCGGCTCGTCCTCGACCTGCCCTGGCAGACGCTGTGGAGTCGGCCGGTGCCCAGTGCCAGTGCCCGAACCGTCGGCAGCCTGCCGGCCGACGGTTCGGGCCCGGAGTCCGGATCGGCGGTCCGGGTGCAGGGGCTGGTGCGTCCGGACGACCTCGGTGGAGCGGGGGTCCGAGCTCGGTCTCGGGCTGGTCCGGCGGCCGTCCGAGCGGGAGCGGGCCGAGACTACGCTGGGCCTGAGCCGTGGCGCCGACTGTCTGCGCGTCCGGGACCGGGTGAGTGGGGAGGTGGTGGCCGCGCTGATCTCCGACACGCTCTTCACCGTCGTCGATGTGTTCCCGACGGCATCCTCCTGGTCGCCACCGAGCGCGGGGTCAAGGTCCCGCGCGTCCTGCGGACGGAGCCGACGCTAGCCTCTTAGCCGCATACGCTTCCACAGCCTCTTAGCCGCATACGCTTCCACGCCCCTCCCCCCTCTCTTCTCCTCTCCCCTTGACCGAATATCTTCGAAGGAGCCTTCTCGTGACCAGCCAGGAGCAGGCGCTCGCCATCGCCGAGCGGTGGCTCAATCCGGACGGCTCAGCCGGGCCCCGGCGCGAGGTGCGGATACGGGAGTTCGATCTGGGCTGGGTCGTGTGGGCCGCGCCCGCAACGTCCGAGACCGACCCGGAGACCGGTGAGCGACGGCCGCCCGCCGAGATCGGTGCCGCATGCGGGGTGGTGGACCGGCGTACCGGGGAACTGACGGTGTGGCCGTCGGTGCCGGTGGACGAGGTCGTCCGGATGTACCGGCGCAAGCACGGCGGTGACGGTGCGGGCGGCGCCCGGACGGACGGGGACCAGGGCACCGCCCGGACAGACGGGGACCAGGACGGCGCCCGGACAGACGGGGACCAGGACGGCGCCCGGACCGGAGGCGTGCCCCCGGTCACCGGCCCCGGGAACACCGCGGTCTTCACGTACACCGACCCGGCCACCGGCGAGGAGACCACCCTCTTCCGCACGTCCGGCCCCGGGTTGCCCCCCGCCGAGTACCAGGCCTGGGGCGAGCTGCGGCGCCTGAACGTGTCCGCCGACGCCGTCCTCGCGATCCACACCGACCTGCGTCCCGGTCTGCTCCCCGGCGGCTACCCGGCCGAACTCCTCAATGCCTTCCGCAACGCCCAGCTCTCCTGCTCGCAGGAGTACGGGGCACGGCCCGAGACCCGCGCCGCGGGCATCGCGGCCCTGGTCGAGCAGGTGGAGACCATGCACCGGATCGCCGGGCGGCAACCACCGCCCCGACCGCACCGGCTGCCGGTCCCGGACCGGGTGCCGCCCGCCGAGCCGATGGACGACGCGGCTCTGGGACGGCACCTCGCCGAGGTCTTCGGCACGGACGGCATACGCCGTTACGACGTCGGGACGCTCGCCGACACCCCGCTGCCGGGGGCCGCCAAGGCCACGCTGAGCACGGCCGGGCTGCCCGCCGATCTGCCGCTCTTCTTCACGGCCGACCGGCCCGAGGCGCCGCCGGCCGGCGGCCTGTTCACCGATGTCGCCACGAACCTGCGCGCCCGGCGCAGCCCGGCCGGCGAGGAGCGGATCGGCGCGCTGGCGCACCTGGTCCGGGTCGGCTTCGACGGGGTCGCGGTGATCACGGTGCAGTGCCCGCCGGGTGTCGGCCGACCGGACGGGTACGGCACCGTCTGGGCGGTGGACCCGGTCACCGCCGAGGCGCGGTACGTGAATGTCTCGGCCGCCGCCTTCGCCCGCTGCCTGGCCCTGCTCGCCGTCGCGCGGCAGCGGATGCGGGGCCTGGATCCGGTCGCGGCCGGGGCGGAAGTCGCCGCGCTTCAGGAGCGGTTGGCGGCCGTGGACCCGTCCGCGCTGGGCGACGCGGACGCCTGGTGGTCGTTGATCGTCGAGCAGATGTGGCACGGGCTGTTCTAGCGATCGGCGATGTGGCGGTTCCGCGCTCAGTACAGCGAGAATCCGCCGCTGTGCCGTCCCTGGGTGCCCTTCCTCGGCTGGGCCAAGTCCCGCTGCGGCTTCCCCGGTCCGGGCGTCGCCGTGCCGGGGCTGCCGTCCGCCGGTGGCTCCCCGTGCCGGATCCGCTCGCGTTCCTCGTCGGAGAGCGACTCCCATCGCCCGCGCAGGGACGCCATGCCTCCGCCGCCCAGGGCGCGGGCCATGGCGGGATCGTCCAGGGCGTCACGCAGGGCCAGCCGTCCGGAGAGCAGCCGCTTCGCCGCGTCCTGGAGGTCCTTGTCCGCGCCATCGGCTTGGGAGAGCCTGCGCAGGGCGGAGTTGAGCGAGCGGATCTGGGCCGGATCCAGTGCCTCGTCCAGTACGCCCCGCTCCGGGGCGGGGTCGGGCCGGTCCGGTGTCCTGTCGGGCTGCCCTGTCATGTCGCCGCCTCCTCGCTGGTCCGCACTACTCGGCACCTGAAGTATCTCCCGTCACTCACGAGTGCCATGCTGACCTCTTCGGCGGTCGAGGAGAAGGGTGGGCGGCGTCATGGCTCGAACGCGCGGCACGGAAAAGGGCCGTTCTTCCTACGGCCCCTCCGGTCTGGTGGCCCGGGCCTTCGGCCGCCTCGGGCGCGCGGGCGGTCTGGTCTTTCTGCTGGCGGGGCTGCTGCTGAGCGGCTGGGGCGGGTACCAGGGGGCGTACCTGGCGGGCTGGGCGGGCACCCACGGCACGCTGACGGTCGAGCGGTGCGAGGTGAGCTACCCGAACAACGCCTCGCGCAGCAGCCGCAAGAACCGTCGGCCGGTGCGGTGCGAGGGCACCTTCGTGTCCGACGACGGCAAGAGCCGGGACCCCGAGGCCGCGGTGCGGGTCCGGCAACGGTTCGCCGCCGGCACCGAGTTGTCGGTGCAGCAGACGGATCCGCCGTCGACGTCCGGGGCGTCGGACGCCGACTACGCGCAGAGCAGCACGGGCCGCGCCTGGCGCTGGTTCGGCGCCTTCTTCGGGGGCTGGGTGCTGACCGGGCTCGGCGTCTTCTGTCTCGCCACGGGGTACGCCCCGTTCGGCCGGAGCCGGGTCTCGTACGACGCGGCGTGGGAGGCGTCCGGGCGGGGTGTGACCCGGCCGGTCGTGCTCGGGATGCTCGGGGTGGGCGTCGTAGGGGCCGGAGTCTGCGTCCTGGTCAGCTACTTCGTCTGACCGTGCGGTTGCGGCGGATCGCCCCTGGGCGGTCGGGACGGCGCGCGGGCCGTTGCAGCGAATCTGTGACGCGGGGGCTCTGAAGCCGACGGCTGGTACTCCGTACACTCTTGCGGACGGCTGTACTCCTGTGTGACTTCCTTGGCCGGTCGGGGGAGTTGGACAGCCGTGTGGTGCGACGGGGGTTGCTGCTGTGTCGATGATGCTGCCGGACGAGCTCGAGTGGGTCCTCGAAATGCTCGGCTACCGCTGGCCGACCGCCGACGAGGACAAGCTCCGCGAATCCGCGCAGCTGTGGCGGCAGTTCGGCGACGACGTCACCCAGCTGCACACCGCCGCCAACACCAGCGCCCGCACTGTCACCGCCCACAACGCCGGCGAGTCCATCGACGCCTTCACCAAGGTCTACGCCAAGTTCGACGGCGGCAGCGGCGGTGACGGCTACCTCGCCGACGCCGCCCAGGCCGCCCACATCATCGCGGGCGTGATGGACGCCTGCGCCTACCTCGTCGAGTTCGCCAAATGGGCCGTCATCGCCCAGCTCATCGCGCTCGCCATCGAGATCGCCGCCGCCCAGCTGGCCGCGCCCTTCACCTTCGGTCTCTCCGAGGTCGGTGCGCTGGGCGCCACCCAGGCCACCCGCCTGATCGTCCGCCGACTCCTGGACGAGCTCAAAGAAGCCCTGATGGAAGCCATCGTCGAGGCGATGAAAGAGCCCGCGGTCTCCGCGATCGAGGCCATCATCACCGACCTGGTCCGCCAGTCCGTCAACGTCGGCTTCGGCGCCCAGCAGGGCTACGACCTCTCCCAGACCGCCAAAGCCGGCGCCCAGGGCGGCTGGGAAGCCATCAAGCAGACCCCGCAGACCCTTGTCGAAGGCGTCCGCGACAGCCTGGGCTCGAAGGCCGGCAACAGCGCCCACCACGCCATCGACAGCCGCATCAACGGGTACGGGAACTCCTCGTCGCAGACTCCGGGCAGTGGCGGTACCGGCTCGTCGGACTCTTCCGGGTCGTCGTCCGGCTCCTCGGGGTCAGCCGATTCTTCGGGGTCGTCCGGCTCAAACTCCTCGTCGTCATCGACTCGTTCGGGCATCGGCAGCGGCATCTCCGCCGACACCGGCGCCGCCACCGTGGGAGCGCCGGACATCGGTTCCGGGCCCGATTCCGGCTCCGGCACGGATTCCGGACAGAGCACGGGCTCCTCGGACACGTCCTATCCGAGACCCACTCCCTCGTCGACCGGGCCTACGCTGTCCGACTTCGACGACCCCAGCCCCGGCACCACCGCTACCAGCACCCCTGGCAGCAGCAGTACGGCGGGGTCCTCCGGCACCTCGCACACCGGGGGTGGGTCCTCGGTCTCCGGCCTCTCCTCGCCCACCCCGCACTCCGCGCCCGCCCCCACCACGTCCGGCGGCAGTGTCTCCTCCTCGTCGGGCAACGGCGGCGGCATCAGCACCAACATCGACAGCCTCGCCGCCAGCGTCCCCACCCAGCACGCCACGACCCCGACGCCGACGCCGACGCCGACAGCGGACCCGTCCCCCGCCGGCACCGGAAGCCGTACGGACAGCGGCTCGGCCATGCCGACCTCGCCCACCGCGCCGACCACCACGGGCGGCACGACAGCAGGCACCCGCCCCGCCACGCACACCCCCGGCGCCGCGTCCTCGACGGCCGGCCCCACCAGCCCGACGACGCAGACCGGCCCCGCACGCACCCCCACCGCCGCCGCCCCCGCGACCGGTTCCGCCTCCGGGACGGCCACCGCCACCGGCCCCAACCCGGCCACCTCGGGCCCGGCCCGCACCCCTGCCGCCCACACCGGCACCACCACAGGACCCGCCTCCACCCCGCAGTCCACCCCGGCAAGCACGCCGCGCACCTCACCGAGTACGCCGAACACGCCGTCCACCTCCACGTCGTCGACGAACGCCCGGACGACAGGAGCTGACGGCCGCATACCGGGGACGCCGGACAGCCGACCGGGGACGACGGACAATCGAACGTCGGACAGCCGTACCCCAGGAAGCACAAACCCCCGCACCCCAGGTACGGCGGACAACCGCACCCCGCACCAGACCACCCCCCACACCACCCCGACCGGCCGCACCCCGGCACCCAACACCCCGGAGAGAACCGGCACCCCCTCCCCCTCCCCCACCCCACGTCAGAACCCGAGCACCCCCTCGGCCACCACCCAGACCCCGGGTCAGGCCACCCCGGCGCAGTCCGCTCCCGCCAGGACCACACCACCGTCCACCGGCACTCCCGCGACGACACCCCCCACCAACCCCGACCGAACCCCAACACCGTCCGGCCGGACAGCAACCCCCACCTCCCAGCCCAGCACCACCACACCCCCCGCATCCCCCACCCCCGCACGCCCGCCCCACCAGCCCACCGGCAACAACACCTCCGCCCCCGGAACCCCCGGGACCCCCACCACCCCCACCACCCCCCGCACGCCCAACACCCCCCAACAGCCCGCCGCCCAGTCCGCACCCCCGCAGAGCACACCGCACCCCCAACAGCAGCCAAGGGACAACAACCAGGTCACGGCCGCACCGATCCCGACCCCCCTGCGCACCCCCGCCCCGGCCCCCGCCCCCAGCGCCTCCCCCACCCAGGCAGCCCCCACCTCACCCCAGGCACCCGGCTCCCCGAACACCGGCAACCCCGCCACCCCGCACCACCCCGCACAGGACAGCCTCCAGGACATCCGCACCGACCTGGACCACTCCCCCGGCGGCCTCACCCCACCCGACCCCGCCGACCAACAGGCCCTCACCAACGCCGTCCCGCACGACGAGAACGGCACCCCGCAACGCTTCCCCGACCCCTTCGGCCCCTGGACCCAGCTCCAGAACGACGGCGGCCCCACCGTCACCGGCCGCAGCAACAACTGCGCCGACTGCTCCCGCTCCTTCCTCGAAACCTGGTACGGCAACCCCCAGGTCAGTGCCGCCCGCACCCCCGACACCGACGCCGGCGGCAACCCCGACACCTGGTCCCCCGAAGACAACGCCAACGACAACCAGATCCGCTGGACCGGCGCCACCCACACCTACACCGGACCAGGCGGCGACCCCAACACCGCCGACACCATCGCCAACACCCTCCGACAGGCCGGCCCCGGATCAGCCGCCATCGTCCAGGTCGACTGGCCCGGCGGAGGCGGCCACGCCTACAACGCCGTCAACCACAACGGCACCATCATCTGGATCGACACCCAGAGCGGCCAGGTCAGCCACCAGCCCCTGCACATCGACCAAGCCACCCACGTCTGGCACATCCCCCTCAACGCCAACCGCAATCCGATCGACACCACTCAGAGCACGCAGCAGGTGTCGGGCAACGCCTCGGTCAGCGGACCCGCGACCCAGCAAGCCAACCAGACGGATCCCTCGGACGAGAGCACCGCACACGCGACCGGTCCCGCGCGGAAGCCGGACACCGCCCCGGTACTCGGTGACGCATCGCCTCCCATCGACGGCACCGGCCGGTCGCCGTCCGACCAGGGGCCGCGCACGGACGGCCGGACGGACACCGAAGACGACGCCGCGGCCCGCCCCGACTCGAACGCGACGAGCAGACGCGACGACATCGCCCAAGGACCTCAGCGCCCCGCCGGGCAGGACGTCGGCCACCACGGCGGCACCTCGGACCCCGCCGGTGACAAGGACGACTCGAAGGACGCCGACGATCACCCCTACGCGGAGCCTCACGACCGGGGCACCAGTGACACCTCGGACGAGAGCCGCCGCATCACCGATGACGGGCCGGGCAGTGATGTCTCGCGTACTCACGAGACACCGGAGGGTGAGAAGTCCAGGGAGTACGGCATCGAGCCCGACGCGCTGCAACAGAGGCTGCGTCTGGAGCAGGACGTCCACCGGGTGGAACTCGACCGGGTCCACGACCGGCTCGACGACTGGGCACAGTCGGGTGCTCTCGCGGACGTCATGCGGACGACTGCGGGCAACGGCCCTGACTCGGCGTCCGACACGCCACGGCGTTTCACCAGGGAGCGGCTCAGCACCAGTCTCCCCGGTTTCCGCGATCTGTCCCCCGGGGAACAGCAGGCAGTCGTGGCGTCCCTCGCCCGGCTCAGTCTCTCCTTCCACCAGGAACACGCGGTGGGCCGCAGCCCTGAACACATTCCGTTCCCTTACCGGAACGAGGGCGAGAGCGATCCCGACAAGGACACCCCGGACCGCGGCGCCAAGCTCTCCAAGGAGTCGCTGGGTGTACGGCTGCATCGCATGGCAATGAACGCACTGTTCAAGAGAGCGGAGTTCAAGAACCTGCCCCCCGAGGAACTCAAGGAGATCAGGCGCCACGGGCCTGACTTCAGTGGGAAGAACTATGCGGTCCTGGAGGTACAGGGCCCGCCGCCGGACCACGACATCGAGTACATCGTGGACTCGTCCGTCCCGGCCAACCAGAACTTGAAGGGAGTACAACCACGTCACTCGGAGCGCCACTTGCTCGACTGGCTCAAGCGCATGGACCCGGACGGAACGAAGTACACACCCCTCGGTCTGTATACGGAGCGTGAACCGTGCGGAGAGGGGCAGGGGCACGCAAAGTGCTCCGACACCCTCCGGGACGAGCGACTGAGGGGCATACCGATCCACTACAGCACGACGTACCGTGACGATCCGGTGGGCGTGAGCGAACGCGGAACGATGGCGGACAACAAGAGGGAAGCCCTGAAGCAGATGAAGGGGCTGTCCGACGAGGACACCAGGAAAGTCGCCGAAGAGGTATGGCGCAAACACTACGGGCACGACCAGGACGGCCTTGACAAAGCACTGAAAAAACTGGAGGGAAAAAGCGGGGACGCCCTCCGCAAGGCCATTCGCAATGAGTTCGACGCCCAACGCAAGGGAAATACGACCCACACAGAGAATGCCATCAGCGCCGAATTCGAACGCCACATCACCGCCTTGCAGGAGACCTGGCAGAAACTTCGTACCGACATTCTGAGCTGAACGGTGGCGGGGATTCACCGTTCCCGCGCTTTGACCCTCTCCCTCTCACCTCACAACTAGGCTGTGCACCATGCCAGATATCATCAACGCTCTTGTACGGGACCTCTCCGACGGTGATCGGAGCGTGCGGCAGACCGCGGAGGAGCGGCTGGTCGCCCACGGCGCGCAGGCGGTCGACAGCCTGCTGCCCCATGCCGGGGAGGACGGGTCTCCGCTCAAGTGGGGCGCCGAGTCCGTCCTGCGGAAGCTGGGCGACGAGGCGTTGCCCCGGCTGCGGGAGATCCGGCGGCAAGGGCCGGGACCTCTGCGCGCCGCCGCCCTCAGGGTCCTGGTCGATCTGGGTGGCGCCGAGAACCTGGCGGAGTACGACCGTCGCGCTGTGGAGCGACTCGTGCGGATCAAGCTGAGGGACGAACTTCCGGTGCGCCTCCCGTCGGACGCGGGCCGCTGGCTGGCCTTCCCGGCCAACCGGATCGACGACGCCGTAGCCGCTCTCGGCCTGTGCGACCTCCGGCCGGCCACCACGGTCATGGGTATGGACGCCACCACCCGAGCGACCGACTCCCTGGAGTTCCAGGACGCACAGGGAAAGACACAGACCGCCTACCGGGTGTTCATCACGCCGTCGTTCGAGACGTGGCTCTCCGAGGTGCCCATCCAGCACTGGTGTCTGCTGTGGGGAAACGCGTTCATCGACCAGCTCGACGGCTTCGCACTGGCCGACAGACTCAGCGAACGGTGCGGTGAGGCCCACCTCTACATCGTCGATCCGTACAACTCCGCCGAGAACTGGTACGTCTCCCGCGCCGGCCACCGGGTGCGCAGCTTCGGCAGTTACGACGAGCCCCGGTTCCAGGGTGAACCGCTGCCCTTCGAGGTGGAGTACCTGGAGGACGCCGACGAGGACGAGAGCGCGGAGTACGCCGAGGGTGTCCCGTACGCCCGCACGGCCGCCGACCTGCTCTCCGTCGAACCCGGCCGGATGCCCGCGTCCGCGACACAGGGGCACGGCTGGCTGGCCACCACCCATCCGGAGGCACCCAACTTCCGTTTTCCGGGGGCCCTGGCCGTGTAATCGATCGTGGGCGTACGGAGATCCTCCCAGTTCACCGAGGAAGCGGAGGAGGATCGCCGACCGGCCGACGGATCTCCGAGCAGCTTGATGGTCCGGCTCCACTACCTCCCGAAACTGCCATGACCGCTTCTGCCAGCGATGGAAAGCGAACCCTTCCTTGCCCGATTCAGTCCCCCGGCCATGGCAACGCATCGAAGCCTGGCTGACCCTGCCCGCGCGCAGCAGGCTAGTGTTCCTCGTCACCGGCACCGCCGGTTCCGGCAAGACGCGCTTCCTCGCCGACGCACGCCGCCGGATCACCCGTTCCGCCTGGATCGACTGCCGGGGCCTGACCGCGGACGCCGTGGCCGCGGAGATGCGTACGGCATGCCGGTCCGAGGACGTCACCGGAAGCGGGCTGGTGATCATCCTCGTCAACGTGCAGTACGCCGGGGAACTGCTGACTTCCTCCGAGCCACAACGCATCGCCGGCACCCTGGCTCCCGGATTCAGACGGTTCGGCACCCGCCAGGTGTGGGTGACGGCGGAGCACGATCCCGAACTGATCAGAACGTCCCCGAGCTCCGGGTACGAGGTCGTCCTGCCGACGCCGTCATCCGCTGGTCCCCCGGTCAACGGGAGCGACGGGAGGGACGAGAGGGACGAACTGCTGCTGGACGCTCTGGCGGTCGCCGAGACCCGCGAGGTACCCCTGCCGGTCTGGCACCTGCTCTGTACGGCCGCGGGAGCACCCGCCACCACCGAGGAGCTGTCGGCTCTGCCCGGGCGGCGACCGGACACCCTGGTGACGGCCACCGAGGACGGCACCGGCACCCCCGTCGTGAGCTTCATCTCCGACGCGTCAGCGCATGCCCGCCGGCGGCTGGCCGCCGGACGGACCTGTGGCTCGCTATGGCGCCCGGGCGTTGCCGGTGCACGCGGCTCTGGCGGGGACGCTCTCCCGTGTGACGGAGAACGGCTCGGTCCTCGCGCGCTGCGAACGAGCCGGACTGTACGAGGCACTTCGGGCAGCCCATCCCGATGGTGTCCCGTACGCGAGTACCGCCGCGCTGGTGCACTACCTGGAGGTGCAGGGCATCACCCCTTCCTCGCACGGCGAGTGGGTGGCGTGGCTGCATCATGCCGCCCTGTCGGCGGGCCGTACCCGCCTGGCCGGCGAACTCCTGCACGCGGGAGTGGACCTTCCCTGGCACACGGTGTGGTGGCGGTGGCGCCCGGCCGGCGTGTTCGGTGCGTGGCCGGGCGAGGCGGGCCGGGTCGACGAGGTTGGGGTGTCGGCGACCGGACCCACCCTGCGTCTGGTCACCGCGCGCGACACCACCACGGGGAAGCACACCGGGCCGAGGTACACGTATCTCCGACAGGAGTGGGACGCCGCTACCGGCGCTCCGGTCGCCGCACCCGTCACGGTGCGCGGTGCCATCATCGAAGGCGACGGGGACTGGGCCGGTCCCGGATCACCCCTCGCCGGCGACGCCGTCGTCTTCGCACGGCACACCGCCGACGGATGGGAGAGCACATCCCGGCTGCCTTCCCCGCCGCCGCGCTGCCCGGTTTCGGTCACCCACGGTGTCCACATGGACGGCATCTGGGTGTTATCCGGCACGTCAGGTCTTTTCGCCGTCGCCGTCACGCCAGTGCAGCCCGCTCCACACCGCCCGCCCTTTCCCGCCAGGGCCCTGGTGGCACCTCACTGCCGGTCCGCGCTGTGGCCCCTGCCCGAGCGCGCCGCGGCAGCACTACGCGGGGAGGGAGTACGGGAGGACTGGCTGGAGGAGACGTTCGGCGGGGGATCCTGCCATCGCCTCGACGGCGGCCAACTCCCGCCGGGACTGCGTGAGATGGCGGCCCGCCACTTCCTCACCACCACCGGCCTGCCCGAGATCCACGGCTTTCTGCACCTCGCCATCACCCCGCGCGGCGATCGGCCCTTGCACGAAGTGCCCTGGCCCGGCCGGGGGCGAGACGTACCCCGCCATCTCCGCGCCCGCAGCGCGGCACCGAGCGACGGCCCGTTCTACGAGCTGGGCACCTGGATGTACTCGAACCTGCTGCTGGACGGCCGTACCGGACGGGTACTGCGGGACACCACCGGCGGCATGGCCGAACCACTCGCCGGCAGCAGCCTCCCGCAGTTCTTCGCCATGGTCCGGCTGTTCGACGAGTTCCGCAGGTCACACGGCCCTGACGCGCCCGACCACAAGGACGCCCGAGCCGGTCTGCGCGCCTGGTGCGAGGAGATCGACCCGGACGCCGCGCACGGTGAGGTATGGACCAGCGTCCTCGAAGGCTTCGAGTTCGAGGACGGCACCTGGGATCTCGCCAGGTACGGCGACGACACCCTGTGAGGACCACGCGGCTCGGCACTGGAACTGGCACTGGAACTGGAACTGGAACTGGAACTGGAACTGGAACCGACGCTATGCGGGGGCACCTTCTGTGGACAAGTCGACCATGACGACCACAGCCCTCGACAACTCGGACGAAGCCGCTGACCGCCTGCACACATGGGCGGCCGATTCCTCTCCCGACCGCGGTTTCCTCTTCGTCGACGGGCCGGCCGGTTCGGGCAAGACCGGACTCTTGCGGGAAGTGGCGACAGCCACGCCCGGAGCATGTGTCGTCGATGCCGCAGGCGCCTCCACCGAGGCGGTGCTGGACGAGGTGATGCGGTCCCTCGGCGTCTCGTACGGCGACTACCGCAGCGCCGAGTTCCTCGCGGAGGAGATCAAGGAACAGGACCCTCGGCACTCCCTGGTCTTCGTCACCAACACCCAGTGGGCCGGGCGGACCCGGTCGACGACCGAGCCCCTGCATACCGCGGAACACCTCGCGGGCACACTGGGCATCGACTTCAAGATGACCGGCGTCCGCCTCGTCATCGAAATCGACAGCACCGTGCAGAGCCTGGGCCCACGCGTCCGCCAACCCCTGCTCCTCGCGCCACCGACCGGCACGATCCGTCGACCGGACCTCAGCGCCCTGCCGCCCGGATATCGCACCGCTGCCCTGGCCCTGGCCCTCGCCGAGCCCCGCGAGGTCCGGTTCGCGGAATGGCAACTGCTCTGCTCCGCGCTCGGGTCAGAGATCGGTATGGGTGAACTGCGCTCGGTAGCGCGCGAGTTGTTTTTCGTCACGATCACGGAAGGCGACTGCGACTTCCGGGTCGCACTGGCCCACCACTCCGACTGGCGTGACCTCCGTGCCGAGGTGTCCGACGAGGACTTTCATGCCTTCCAGACCGCGGTCGTCGACCGCCTTCTCACCTGCGCGGAGAACGGCGCCCTCGCCGACTATCGCGCCCGAGCCCTGCCCGCCCACGCCGCTGCCGCCGGCCGTTTCGAAGAACTGCTGTCCCTCCCCCGCCTCGTCGCCACCTGTCGCCACAGCGCCTTGATCGAGGCGTTGCCCGTCGCTTTCCCGCACGGAGTCCCGGCCGGTACTTTCGCGGCGGATCTGCACTACCTCGACGCCCTCGGCACAGCCCCGTCCTCGCACGCGGAATGGATCTCCCTGCTTCATCTCGTGGCACTCAGCCAGGGCGACCAAGAACGGGCCCAGTCCTTGGCGGAGTCCGCGGACCCACTGCCCTGGCGTACCGTCTGGACCAACTGGCGCGCCCCCGGGTGCCTCACCCGTCAGAGCCCGCGCATTCCCGCGGTCGACCGTGTTCGCGTCGCCCCCGTTGCGGGCCCCGACACGGTCACCAGCACCTTCGCGACAGGCGGCAGCGCGGTCTGGGACGCGGCCACCGGACGACCGGCAGGGGACGGTCCCGACGTGAACCGAGTGGTCACCTCCCGGCCGGTGGAGTGGACGAGGTATCGCTGGAAGGACGCTTCGCGGGCCCGGCTCCGCCGACCTCCTGGAAAACCATCCCCCCTCCGCGCCCTGGCGTCCGCCGAACTCCACGAATCCCTGTGCACTGCTGGACCTTCTTGGACGCCGCGCTGGGCGGACAGCACACCGACGAGAGGCTGCGGGCCACGGCACGGCGCCTGCCCCAGGTACTTACCTGGAGGAGAATCACCACGGCACACTGACGGTGAGACTGACGTCCGACGCGTTGAAGTCACTGCTTTGGAACACTGAACCGCTCACCTCGTCACCATGGTCCGGCTCTACTACTGGTGGTTCGCCTCCGACTGGCCCATCGAGGATACGGAAACCGATCTGCGCGCCTGGCTCGCTCGCATCGACGCCGACGCATACGCCACCCAGGGCTGGCAACGCGTCCTCGAAGATCACAACTTCACCGATCGAGTCGGAGAAATGACCCACCCGGCGCCACTCGCCCGCTGAACGGGGCGGCTCCCAGCCTCGCGGGCACCCTGGGCAACGCCTCGGAGGTGACCGGCGTCCGCGACCCCGCCGCCGCGGCCGGCAGGAACTGGGGGCACGTGCTGAACGAGGACAACTCCCCTCACCTGTAGACAGGTGGGTCCCCGTCCCCGCGTACGCCGCTCCGATTATCCTGCTTCACAACAGCAACGCCGAGCGCACGGCACGTACAGCACGCACAGCACGTACACCACTCACGGGGGACCTCATGGGCCAGGGTTTTGACGTACAAAGCGATGCCTTGCGGACATACGCCCGCCGCACCGAACCCGACGTCGAGCGCATCCAACGCATACGCAACCGGATCCAGCAGTTGGAGCTCTCCGCCGGCACCTTCGGCAAGCTGCCCGAGTCGGACGAGCTGAAGGCCGACTACGACACCAAGCAGCAGGACGGGATCAAGGACCTGGGCGACGCGGCGGACGCGCTCCAGCAGATCGTCGACGCGGCCCGGTCGACCGCGGACAGTTACGACGGCAATGAGCAGAGCACGGCCGCCGGCTTCGGGGGTGCGTGATCGTGGACGTCTTCAGCCGCCTCGGCATCAGCTTCAGCGGGCCGTTCTCCGGCACCATGGACGAGATCGTCCGCGGGATCATCAGGCAGTTCGGTCTCGAGGACGACCTGGAGAAGGTCAGCGGCGACAACGAGAAACTCACCGAGACGGCCGCCGACTACCGCCAGGCCGCCCGTGACCTGCGCGGTGTCGTCCAGGACCTGCAAGCCGAGCGGAACACGCTCCTCACGCAGTGGAGCGGTGAGGCGGCCGACGCGTTCAGCAAGAAGTCGCTGGCGTTCGAGAAGGCGCTGGACGGTGAGGCCGACGACATGGACACCGTCGCCACGCTGCTGGAAACGGCCGCGGAGGCCTGCGCCACCGCCGAGCAGCTGATGATCGACCTCATCGTCGAGATCATCGAGACGGTGGTGGCCGCGGCGGCCACGACGGCCATCCTCTCCCTGCTGACGGCCGGCGCGGCGGCCGCGATCGGACCGCTGATCACCGCGGCCGGCGTCGCCCAGAAGGCACTGAAGGCCGTCAGGATCACCGCGAATCTGGCTGACAAACTGAGCGATCTGGCCAAGAGCCTCAAGGCCATCAAGCGGGCCGAGAAGCTCGCGACCGAGTTGAAGAAGCTGGGCGCCGGCAAGAAGAAGGCCGAGGACGCCTACCGCATGGGCCTGGCCCGCTACCGCGGCAAGGTGGACGGCATCGAGGCCGGCAACCAGGCGGACCTGGCCCAGTACGTGGCCTACCAGGCCGCCAAACGCGGGGTGAAGAAGGGCATCGTCACCCCGATCGTCGGCCAGGACGTCGGTGACGCCGCCGGGCAGGTGTACGCGGAGTTCGCGCCCAGCGACGCCCCCGGCGCGGCGCCGAAGGAGGCGACGGCCTACGACACCCGCCCGCAGTCGCAGAGCTTCGACCAGCGGATGGCCACGGCGGAGACGAGCACCCAGCGCAAAGTGCGGGAGGATTTCGGGTGACCGGCGCAGGCGGTGACGGAACACGAGACATGGGAGGGCACGCATGACTTCGGCCGGGGCCGACGCCGCAGTTCGCAACCTGGTGACGACCGCGCTCCGCGGCGAGCCCGTGACCCACCTCCAACCCGTGGCGCGCCACTCCCAGGTACCCAAGCCACCGAGACGACGACGCCCGCACCCCCGCGTACTGACCGGCACCGGCGCCCAGCTGTCCGGCGGGCAACGGGCGCTGGCGGGAGCCACCGGCTTCGTCGCCTGGCTCACCGACCCGCTGCACTTCCTCGGCGAACTGCTCCTGGCACCCTTCCGAGGACTCAGGTGGCTGTGCCGGGGCAAGGAGAAGCGCCGCCGGAACAAAAGGTTCGCGGGGGGATGGGACAGCGCGGCAGGCGGCCTCGGGGCAGCCATGTACGTGCACGGGAACCGCGTGGTCGCGCTCGGCCGACGCCAGGTCTTCCTGCTGTACGTCGGTGCACACGAGGCCGAGATCGCCTGGTCGGTCCCTCGTGAGGAGGTGACCGGTGTGGAGTTCGCCTCCTGGGACCCGTCCACCGAGCAACGGGCCACCCTGCGCTGGCACTTCCGGGACGGCTCTTGGTACGACGTGACGGCGCGGGGCACCGGGTGGAAGCAACTGGTCGACGCCCTGCCCACGCGCTGAGGCTCCACCGGAGCGGCTCAGTTCAACAGCAGGATCACCATCACCGCGCATCAGTTCAGCAGCAGAGCCATCACCGCGAACCAGACCACGTCGGCGCCGAGGGCCACGATCGACCACGACCACACACGGTTCCGATACCCCTTCACCGCGGCCACCGCGGCCCCCGCCATCAGCAGCGGCCCGGCGATCCCCACGAAGACGGCGCCGCCGACGAACAGCAGGGCCAGGGAGCCGAGACCGCACATCGCGGCGAGCAGCAGGGAGAGTCCCAAGAGGTTGATCCTGATCCGCTGCCACACCTCGGCACGGGGTTGTTGACCGTACGCTGCGGACAACGGAGAACGGTCCAGTTGCCCTTGAAGGTCATCATTATTGCGGTTCGGCATGTGGGGTAACGTACCGCAAAGCCAGAATCGAGCACGGGGGCGAACACATGGGATTCGACGTTCAGCCGGACGACCTCGACAGCTTCGCCGCGCAAGTGGGAAGAGCTGCCGAAGACGTCCAGCACGCCGGGCGGTACGCCCAGCAGAACGGCAATGTCGCAGTGTCCAACGAGGGCCTTTTCGGGCTGATCGCGGGAGCGCACGGCGGTGTACTGGAACGGGTGACGGCGGCTCTCACTCAGGCGGAGTCCGTATTGCGCGGCGCCGGACAGGAACTGTCCAAGAGCGCTACGTACTACCGCGATACCGATCGCGACAGCGCGGCCGGTATCGACGCCACCTACCCCACCAGCAAGCGCTAGTCCGCTGTGCACGTACTTGGAGGATGCTGAGTGTCCGGGTTCAGTGACGTCGCCGAACCGGCGAGCCGTCTGACGTCTCCCAAGACGCCCGAGGAGTTCTCCCAGGGTGCGCTGCTCGATCTCTTCAACGACATGAGCGACTTGGTGAGTCCCACGTACTGGATCACCGAGGCGTACAACGCGGTGTTCGGATTCAATCCGCTCGACGAGGTGATCCAGTGGTTCGCGGGCGACTGGGAATCCTTCGCCAAATGTGCGGAGGTCTGGGAGAACATCGGCAAGTCCTGTGATGACATCGCGAAGAATCTGACGTCCGGCAACACGGTGCTGGATTCGACGTGGAACGGACACGCCGCCGACTCGGCCTACGTCTACTTCGACGAACTGGCGAAGAAGCTCAATCAGAGCGGCGAGACCTTCGATTCTCTCGCCGACACCTACAAGTACCTCGCACAGGCCGCCTATTCGGCGGCCGAGGGAATCAAGGGTTATCTCGGCGGCATCCTCGACGGTCTGATCATCGTGGGTGTTGAACTGGCCGCCGGAACACTGCTGTCGTGGACCGGCGCGGGTGCCCTGGTGGGGTACGGCCTGGCCGCCCTGGAGATCACCCGCATCCTCAAGCTCTGGGGCGACGCCACCCAGACGATCGGTACCGCGCAGGCCGTCGTCAACGGCGGGGTGGGCACCCTGGAGGGTCTCGGTGCCGCCATCTACGGCCACCTTCAGAACTTCCCCCAGGTCGGCGGTACGTACGACCACCCGGCCGTCGCTTAGCGGGCCGGGCGAAAGGTGACGCGAAGCATGTCCGACAAGGGCAAGGACAAGGAACCGCAGATCGGCGACGCCGACCTGCTGGACATCACCCATGACGAGGTCCGGGCCAGGGCCCTGCGGAAGTCGCTCCAGCGGCTGGCGGACAGCCAGTCGGGCAACGGCGCCCTGCAGGAGATGGCCCGCGAGGTCCTCGCCGGCCGCGTCGGCCTGCGCGAGGCCCTGCGCGTCAGCGCGTACTCGGAGGCACTCGGCGAGCGCGTCGCCCAGGCCCGCGAGGAGTACGAGCGCCAGTCCCCTGAGGAACGGGAACAGCAGCGGGCCGCGGCCGTGCGCTACCTGAAGGCCCAGCGCGAGGAGATCGAGCGGGAGCGGGAGGAAAGGCAGGGCGGACATGAACAGCGCTCCGACCGCCCCGGCACCGCCCGGCACAGCGGTCGGGACTGGCGGCTCTAGGACGGCCTGCCGGAGCTCCAGGCGAGACGCTCAGTGACAGCCTGTATGGTGCCCGAGGCGTCTGGGTGATCGTCTGACTGCCCAGACTCAGGACATCCGGAGTCGAATGGGAGAGTCCGGCCCATGGGGGACCACTTCAAGACAGACATCGGGCAACTCCAGCAGTTCCTGACCCGGTTGGAGAGCTACCCGACGAGCTGAACGAGGCACGCACCGCCCTCGCGCACGTGCGCGGCGACCAGATCGGCACCGCACGGCTCGACGAGGCCTGTGACACGTTCCAGGAAGAGTGGAAGTACGGGTCCGACAAGATCAAGGAATTGATCGACTCGGTCAAGGACGGCGTGGAGTCCAACAAAAAGGGCTACGAAGAGGTCGAGGACGCTCTGGAGAAGGCCTTCCAGCAGATCGCGGCGCAGACCACCTCCGGGGGCACCGGGGGGAGCAGGTAATGGCCGCGAACCCGTACCCCCACATCGGCTGGAACCCCGTACCGGGTGTGCCGGCCGAGGTCCTGAAGCTGCGGCAGAAGGTGGCCGCGGCCGCGACGGCCCTGGAGAACACCCACCGGCAACTGACGAAGCTCACCGGTGAGAGCAGTTACTGGGAGGGCGACGCGGCGGACAAGTTCCGCGAGTCCCTCGACGGTGACCTGACGAAGTACATCAAGAAGGCCGCCTCGGCACTCAGGTCCGCCGCGTCCCAACTGCACAAGTGGGACGGCCAGCTGGGTGCCAACCGAGGGCTCGCGAAGAAGTACGACGCCGAGGCGGCCGAGAAGAAGGACGCGGCCGACCAGGCCAAGCGCGGCTACGACCAGGCCGCCCAGCACCCGGACCTCAAGCTCGCCGGCCAGACCTTCCCCTCGCAGGAGGAGGCCGACGCGGCGACCGCGCGACTCCGTGCCGCTGAGCGGAAGCTGAACGAGGCCAACACGGCACTCACCGCGGCCAACGACGCGTACGAGTCACTCAACCGCAAGATCAAGGAACTGGAGTCCGAGCACTCCCACGACGCCGAGCTCATCGCCAAGGCCCTGGAGAGCACGGCGGCGAAGGCCCCGGACAAGGGTTTCTGGGAAGGTGTCGGGGACGTCCTCAAGTCGGTGGGTGCATTCCTGACGGAGCACGCCGGCACCATCGGCGCCATCGCCGGCCTGCTCGCGCTCTTCCCCGTGCTGGCACCAGTGATGGCACCGATCGCGCTCGTCGCCAGCGCGGTGTCCATGGGCAAGAACTTGTCCGACGACGAATTCCGCAAGAACTTGATGTTCCAGGGAAGCGGCATGGAGATCTTCTCCGCCTACGCGTCTCTCGCCGGTGACACGGTCGGCATGATCCCGGGTGGTAAGGCGCTCGGGCTCGCGGCCAAGGAAGGGTTCGAAGGCGCGGCCGACGCCGGCATCGCTGCGAAGACCTGGGCCGGGATGAAGGGCGGATCGACGGGCGTCGGCCGCTCCGCGTCGGGCGACGCCGCCGACGCGTGGCGGGTGGCCGGCGAGTCCGCCAAGGGCTCCGCCGTGCTGATGGCGGACATCAGCGTCAACGGCATCAACGTCGGTGCCAACGCCATCTCTTCCGCGGAAAGTCTCGGCGCGTTGGACGAGGACGGCACCGAGCACAACGCAGCCGAGGGCACGAAGGCTGCTGCGACGGCACACGGCATCGCCGGTCTGCTGAACCTCGTATGACGGGATGTGGCGAGGGGAGAGGCAGCTCATGATGACGAAGCAAGTGGCCGACGCGGCAAATCTCGGTCGGCAGCCGTCCTTCTGGTACGGGCTGCCGGTCGGGTTCACGTCCCTGGACCTCCATCCGCCGACCGAGCAGCTCATGGAGGTGGTGCGTCGACTCCGCGGCTTACCCGACCAGGAACGCGATGAAGCGGATCGGGCTCTGCGCCTCTACGTGGGCATCCTCAACCTGCTCGACGCCAACCGGGTGCAGGAGTGCGCGCTGGGTGTCCATCCTGGCGAATCCGGTGGATTCACGACTTCGGTGTTCACCGTGTCGCTGGTGCCGACCTCCGGGAACAGCGCCGGACTCGTGGTGGCCGGCCTGGCGGGCCAAGCCACGGGCAGCCAGGACGAAGGCATGCGTCCGCTGCAACTGCCATGCGGTATCGGGTTCCTCTCTGAGCAACTGTCCGCCGCGCCGCAATCGGTGCGGCGGCCGGAGGTGACGGTTCCTGAGCACATCTGGCAAGGCACCATCGCGGTGGCAGCGCCGAATACCCCGGAGCTCATCGTGCTTCAGATGGTGACACCGGATCTCACCCATGCCGATGCCTATCGCGACATACTGCTCGGCATCGCCCGCACGCTGACCTTCACGGATCCCGCGCGGTCGAGGGTTGAGAGCATCACCCCGGAAACCCAGGCGCGCACCGGCGCCGCCGCAGCGATGCGGAACGACTTCGGATAGCACCAGCCGGGCTGGGGCGGATGACAGGGGCTCAATGTCGATGTCGGAAAATACTCGGGACGCTGGCGCATCGCACGCTTTGGACACCGCTGCGTTGCGGCGGACGCTGACAGCCAGAGTGTGGTGGAGCCGTATCCGCAACCTTGCGATCTTCGCGGTCATGGCGGTCGGCGGGGTGTGGCTGGGCAGTCTCCTGACGCGCTCCGGCCTGTCCTGGATTTTCGTCATCATGGGGCCGTGCGTCCTCACCGGCATGATCGGCTTCCTGCTGACGCTACGCAGCATCCCGCCCTTGGTCGTGGTCACACGTGTCTGCCGTAAAACCCTCATGCAGTATGACTTCGGCGTGTTCTGTCCAAGTACCGCCAAGGTGGACGGCGCTGACGCGACCAGAATCCGTCCGAAGAAGATGACGCTCACCCTGTCGGGCTCAGTAGTTGATGCGTCACCGCTGATGCGCATCGACCCGGTGCCCCCGCCCGGCGCCTGGCGGAATCCTTGGCCCAAGGGCATTGAGGACGGCGTGTACCTCGCCGGCGACCTGCCCTTCGGCGCGGTCGGCTACGCGCCCAGCTCAGGTGCGTTCTTCCTCATGCAACCTGATGACTGGGAGACGGCCGATCGCGACCGTAAGGCGGCGACCTCCGATCGCTTCGCCCTTGCCGAGCAGTCCGGCCTCACGCAGAGGGTCATCTAGCCCACATGACCGACACCCGCACCCACCGCCGCAGTCCCGTCACGCGAGGCATCCTCTGGTTCTGTAGCGCGATCGCCGCCCTCGTCGCCGCCTTCTGGGCCGTCACCGCTACCGCCGATCTCGCCCTGTCCGTCGGCCTCTACGGCACCCCCGGCACGTACCGGGTGAACGCCTGTTACGACACCAACGACAGCCGTAGGAAGTCCAACTACGACTGCTACGGGGACTTCACGCCCGCCGACGGTACTTCTTCCGACTCCGTCTACGTCCATCTCGAAGACACCGGGCACGACTACCCAGACGGCACCGAGTTCGGCGCACGGCAGGGACTCGAACCGGACACGGTCCAGCGCACCGGCTGGCGAGGCCTCGTCGGCGAGTTCTGGCAGGTCGCCCTCGCGCTGACCGCCCTCTGCTGGCTCGCCCACCTGGGGGTCAAGCCGCCCGCGCAGGGCAAGCAGCGCCACAACCGAGAGCCCTCGCGGCGGGAAAAGGCCGCCGACCGACTGGTCGGCGGCATCGTCATCGGCGGCGCAGTGAGCGTCCTGGCCTTGGTCGCCAACCTCGTGGACTCGTTCACCGCCTAGCGCACCGCAGCGCACCGCAGCGTGCCGCTCCGGCAGCCGTGAACGCCGGGTACGCCGCGGCCCCCGAAGAGCACGGGCGTACTGACACGACGCTCGGGCACCACTGATAATTCTCTGACGCCGCCGTTCACTTCATGGGGGACAACATGACTCAGCCGCAGCCCTTTCCGCCGCCACCGGCACAGCCGCCGCACGCCCCGCAGACCTGGCCCGCACCGCCGCCGCAACAGCAACAGCAGCCCGGCTTCGGGCCGCCGCCCGCACCGTACCCGGGGCCCGGGTACGTGGCACCGGCCGTCCTCGGACAGCCACCGGCGTACCCGGGAACGCCGCCCGCCGGTGCGGGACAGCCGCCCGCGCAGCCGGTCCACCCCGCACAGCCAACCCACCCGGCACAACCGATGTACGCGGCGCAACCGCACCCGCCGCACCCGCCATACCCGGTACCGCCCTACGGTCAGCGACCCCGCCCGAGCGGACACCCTGTAGGCGCTGTCCTCCTCGCGCTCTGCGTGTCGGTCGTAGTCTCGCTGCTCTACAGCATCCTGATCCTGGCCACCTACAAGGAGCAGTCGGCCACGGCGGCCCACACCCTCTACCTCGCCCACGCGGCCGTCAACGCGCTGGTCGTCGGGGCCGTGGTCGGCCTGATGGGACACCGCAGCACGGGCGCGCACGTCGGCGGTGCCGTGGTCGCCGCGCTCGGCGCCTTCTTCGGCTTCACCAACTCACTGCCGCTCATCCTCGCCGAGAGCCAGGCACCCGCGGCCATCGGCGACATGATGGAGGCGGACCCGTTCCTCCCCGCCAAGATCTGGTGGAACGACGAGATCGGCGGCGGGGTCGACTGGTTCTCCCCGCTCGGCCTCGTACTCGCCGCGGCCGTCGCCTGGGGCATCGCCCATCTCATCGGCCGGAGCCGCGGGCGTGGCGCCTGAGAGCAGCCGAGCCTCGCTGACACCGCCATGGGCGAGGGCACCCCGGTCATCCGAAGTCGTTCGTACCCGCCGTGGGACGGGTCCCGATGGTCTCGTCGTACGTCGGCATGTTGGTGCCGTACGAGGCGCGCGGGTCCGGAGCTGTTGCGGAATCCTGTCCGACGGGGTGCCCGAGGGGGTGCTCGGCGCCCCCGTTCGGCCGCAGTACCGCGGGCATCGTCCCGGGGGCGGCCCGGACCGCGGTGTCCGTACCGGTTCCCTCGAAGTCCCGCGAGGTCCGCTCGTCGTTCCACTCGTGGCCGTCCGCGGACGAGCGGAGGTTGTCGCCGCCCGCCTGGATACGGGCATGCAGACCGTCGAGCGCCGGCTTCCAACTGGTGCCGATCTCCGTCAGGGCGGTCCCGAACGACCAGCCGGTGAGCGAGGTCCCCGCGGTCCCGGCCTCCTTGACCGCTTTGTCGGCGGGGCTCTTCATGGCACTGGCGATGCTGTCGCACGCCCCCGCGGAGGCACGCAGTTCGGCCGGGTCGACGTCGGTGGTCTGAGCCACGTCCGGTTCCTCTCAAGCGTCTCGTCGGTCAGGACTCGTCGGTCTCAACTCATCGGTCAGAACTGCTGCTGGGTCGCGCCGGGCGGAAGCAGACAGGGGGTGCGGACCGAGAACGACAGCCGTTGCGGCTTCGTCTTCCCGGAACCGACCGTGTCGGCCATGACCCGGTAGGAGCTCTCCTTGTCCCGGGCACTGAAAACCGCCGCCTTGCCGGCGCTCTGGAACTCCCGGTACGACGTGACCTCATACCCCTGCCCGGTCAGCTCCCGGCGGAGTGTGCGCACCACACGCGAGTGCTCCGTGACGGGGGAGTCGGAGTACACGTAGTAGAAGAGGCTGTACCGACCGTCCTCGGCGACTTCGTCGTCCTTCCCGACGCATTCCTCGAAGTTCGCCTTGGCCGTCGACGGGGTCAGCTCCACTTCCGTGAGCCGCGCCATGTACGCGGTGTAGTCCTCGGCCCACTTCACTGCCGCGTCCTTCGCCAAACGGGGCAGCGGGGCGTTCACGTTGTCGTCGCTCTGAGACACACAGGCTCCAGTCGAAAGCAGGACCGCGCAGACCGCGATCACCGCGCCGAGTGAGTGGCTAGAGGCCGGGGACGATGTAGCCCTCCGGCGGGAGGTCGTTGCCCTCCTTGGGAACCTCCTCGGGTGCCTGCCCCGCGATGATCCTTCCCTGGTTGTCGAGCGAGTCGCTGCCCTGATCCCAGTAGCCGCTGTGCCCGTGGGTGTCGACTGCGAAGTTGTTCCCACCGAAGCCTCCGAGCATCGGGTCACGGCCGAGGGTGTAGTCCGACAGATGGTTGATGACGGGGTCGTCCTCGGCACCGCCGATCCACACATGCTCCGGGTCCATCTGGAGGTCCTGCGCCTCGTCCACCGTCATCCCGGGACTCCCGACCACCACGACGTCATCGGCGCCCAGGCCGACGCCGCCCGCCGCGGCCGCGCCGACCACGGTGGACCCGTAGCTGTGTCCGAGCACGGTGGTGTGGCTGGGCGACCCGTCGTGGGCGGCCTGCGTACCGGCCACGAACTGACGGAGGTCCGGGGCCGCGTCCTCGGCCCGCCCCGTCCCGCCCACACTGTTGAAGTCGGTCGCCGACGCCTCGGGGGCGTCATAGCCGAGCCAGGTGACCATCGCCACGCTCTCCCCGTCGGACCTGGCCTCCGCCGCCGACTGGAGGGTGCCGATGCGGGCGACCTGCCCGGGCACGCTCTCCATGGTCGTGTTCGTGCCCGGCACGAGGATGCCCGTGTGCGCCGCGGTGTCCGGGTTGCCCATGGCGATGATGGCCCGGCCGTCGTCCTTGGAGTCGTAACCGAGGAGGTACAGCTCCCTGCCCTTGGGCGCGCTGTCGGACTCTTCGAGCCGGTCATTGAGCAACGCGAGGTTGTTGAGACGCTTGTTGACCGTCTCCGTGCTCTCCCCGGGGAAGTGCTCGGCGTAGCTGCCCTCCCGCAGAGCGTTGAGCTCCTGGGTGACGGCCGTGCGGTTGGCGTCGTCGCGCACGTCCGTCGGCAGACCGTCGGTCGCGCCGATCTCCTTCGGGTAGAGCGTGGTGTAGGTCTGCCGTTCCTCCAGGCTGAGCGCGTCCCACCACTGGGCCGCCGCCTGCGGATCGTCGTCCGGTATCTGCGGGGGCTGTACGCCGATGGCCTTCATCGCGTTCTTGGCGTCCTGCCCGGACTCCGCCGCCGCGTCGTGGTTGAACGGATCGGTGAGGATGTCGCCATTCAGCTCACCAAGGGCCTTCGCACCGTCGTCGCTGGCCTTCCGCGCGGCGGTCAGCGCCTCGTCGATGGCCGCCCGGTGCTCGCCGAGCAGTCCGCTGCGATCCGCGATGACCGCCTGTGCGTCCGGGTCCTGACGCGGCAGTTCCTTGGTCGTGGGATCGCTGACCCACCCGTCGTCGTCCACCTCGAAGTGGTCCTGCTCCGCCCGCCGCACGGCGTTACGGAGGTCCGTCTGGGCCTGCTCCATCCAGAACCCGGTGGTTTCGAGGACGGAGGCGACGGCCATGGCCTCCGTCTCGACCACACTGATCCGCGACTCGACATCCTCCAGGTAGAAGAGGGCCGCGTCGGCGTCATCGCCCTTCCAGGACTGGTGCAGGGGCCCGGTGACCTGCCGGCGGTGGCGGTCGGTCAGCCCGTCCATGGTGGTCGACAGCCCGCGCCACGACTTGGCCGCGGCCTCCAGATCGGAGAAGTCCTGCTTCATGAGCCGGCTGAAGTCAGAGGCCATCCCGACCCCCGCCCGGCCGTCCCGAACGCCTCTCCGGGCACGACAAGCCCAGACACACCACCATGCGGCAACCCCCGTTGCTATGACTCACTTGCTATGACTCACTTGTGAGTTCGAGGGTTCACCCTAGCCGAAGTCCCACCTTCCGGATCAAGGCTGTGGACGGACGGCTTCCGGCCTACTGACCCTGGTGCGGGGGCTGGTGCATGTAGGGGTTGTGGTGCTGCTGGAACTGCCCTGACGCCTGCTGGTAGTCCTGGGGCGGAGCGGCGGGGTACGGAGGCTGCGGGGCCGGGTAGCCGGGCTGCGGGGCCGGGTAGCCGGGCTGCGGGGCCGGATACCCGGACTGTGGGGCCGGGTAGCCCACGTCCTGGTGATACGACCCGGCGCCAGGGCCGACCAGGCTCACGGCGGAGTTACGGCGGCGAGACACGGCGAAGACGACGACGGCGGCAACCACGGCGCAGACGCCGACGGCGCCTACCACGAGGACGATCAATCCCACGGTGAAATTCCTTTCCGAATACGGCGGATGCGCCGGTCACGAGGTAACACGCGGAGCCGCGACACGGGCGCGACTCACTGTGTCGACGCACGCTTCCCCGTAGCAACTCGCGAACGGTTCAGGGGACACACACCCTTTCACGTGGCTGCCATAGCGTCATCCACTCAGCCGCCCGATCGAACAGTCGAGGTCACCCGAACTCGCTCCGCGCCCAGTCGTCCGTGCTGTTCGCGTGCGCGTGCTGCGAGGAAACCCGGCCTGCCGAGGCCGAGGCCGAGGCCGAGGCGGAGGCCGAGGCGGAGGCGGAGGCGGAGGCCGAGGCCGGTGCCCGGGCGGGTGACCGCGTGCCGTCCGCGGAGCCGGCATCCGTGGTCGCGGCGGAGCCTTCCTCGGTGGCGGCGGAGCGCCCGGTCACCGCGTCGACGCCCTGTTGCACCCGGTCCCCCACCGCTCCGGTGGCCTGCTCCGTGGCACCGTCCACGGCGCTGCCCAGCTGTCCGGGGATGTCCGTATAGCCGGCGAGGGTCGATCCCTCGCCCGCCGTGACCTCGTTCTTGAGGCTCTTCACGTACTCATCGGCCGCGGTGCCGGCGACGTCCGCCGTCTCCCCGAGGTCGATACCGGATCGGGCGTCGAAGTACGTCTCGATGCCCTGCTGGCCGAGGTTCTGCGCCATGCCGACCGCGGCTTCCTTCGCCTTGTCCTTGGCCGCGTCGACCACCTTCTCCTGGACGAGCTGCTGGGCCTGCTGTTTGATCTGCTCTTTGGCGATCTTCTTCAGCGCGTCCATGGTGGCGTGTTCCATGGCTTTGGTAATCGCCTCTGTGACCTCCTGCCGCAGCCTGTTGAGCAGCTCGCGCACGATGAGACGCGTGGCCTGCGTGGCTCCCAGCGCGCCGACCTCGGACAGTCCGAAGGTGAACGGCGCCGCGGCCTGCGCCGTGCAGATCTCGACGGCCAGGGCGATGAGTTGCGCGATCACCGCCAGTTTCGCCGTGAGGACCGCCATCGCGGACGCGTCGAAGGCGAGGGCGATCACTTCGCACGCCACCTTGGCGTCAGGAATGTACCTGTCCTCGCCGTTGGCGCCGGTGTAGGCGCCCCAGGCCTTGGTGAATCCGTCGACGGCGGTGCCGACGTTGGCGGCGACGACGGTCCGTGCGAACCCCTCCCCCTGTTCTCCTATGTCGTCGAGTGCCTTGCCGAAACTGCGCCAGGTCTCGGCGACCTCATGCAGCGCCTGTTCGTCAGCCTCGGGCCAGGAGTAGCCGAGAAGGTCGAGTACCCAGACAAGTTCGCCGGGCAGAGTGAGCGACATTCAATAGCCCCGTACGCGTATCAGAGTCGACCGGAGATTCCGTTCAGCAGGCCACTGTTCGACGCATCTGAACCATCATAGTTCTGCGCCATGTCCTGCAGGTTGTAGCCGATAGTTCCAAGTCGCTCCGCGAGGCCTTCCATCGAAGCGATGATGCCGTCGCGAATCGGCGTGTAGACCTGGCCGAAGATTTCCCCGAAGCCTGCGTCCGCCCATGGTTCCCCCAATCCTTCAAGGGTGTCCTGTAGCCCCTTGGAGGCTTTGGAGAAGCCATCTCCGAGTTGAACGAAATTCTGCCCCTGCTGCCGGAGCACGGCCGTGTCGACGTCGAAAGTGTCGAACCCCATCGAATTCCCCCACGCCTTCTTTACCTCGGCCCGAAGACCACACCTCGACACCTTAGACTCCTCCCGCACGACCCAGCGAGCCCGTCAGTCAAGAGTTCGTCAAACAACCAGGGGGACCGACAGCAGTGACAGCACAACCGCGTTTGAGCAGCACAGGCAACCTATGGATGGGCAGACTCCTCGGCGCAGGGCTGCTTCTCGTGGCAGCGGTCGTCGCCACCGTGACCGTTCCAGAACTGCGCAGCGAGCTCGCCGGGGAGGGGACAGACGGGACCCTCACCGTATCTTCATGTGATACGCACACAAAAACTCGTTACGGCACACACAGACGTACTACCGAACTCAAGTTCACCTGCACCGGAACCTGGGCCGCACAGGGCAGTGGAACCACCTATCCGGACGTGACGGTGAATACGTCGTCCCGTTTCGCATCCGGCGTGGAGATTCCCGTCGTCCAGGTGGACGACACCTTCGAGCAGCCGCAGGAACGGGACCCGGGTGACGACGCAGCAATTCTCGCTTTCTGCTTCTCCTTGCTAGTCTTCGGCGTCTTCTGTCTGCTCACTGGATTCGGCGGTCGCGGCGGCCCCGGGCTGTCCGCCTCCTGGCAGCACCTGCCCGCCCGACAAGTAACCGGACCGGCCCTCGGCGGTGTTTTCGTCCTCGGCGTCCTGGCTACCCTCGTCTGCGCTCTCATTCTGTGAGAAGGCATTTCTCCGTATCCCTATCCTAGGAATTCAGATCAATGACATCAGTACGCGGAAGCGCCTCGCCGGACACCGCCGCGCAGCAGAATCATGTGCGCGTCGGCCGACTGATCGGCGCGGGCCTGATCTTCGTAGGCGTCGTCCTCTTGGCCCTCGGCGCTTACCTCGGCCCCTATACCTACGCCACGTCCACACCGGGGAAGCTCACGGTCGACACCTGCACGGTCGAATACAAGTACAGCGGCACATCGAGCAAGACACGGAAGAAGACCAAGACCAGGTATTGCTACGGCACCTTCACCGCCGCCGACGGCTCCCATCAGGATCTCAACGCGGAACTGAGGAGTGACGCTCTCTACCAGGGCGGCGACGTCCTCGCTGCCCGCCGGACCGGCGACACCTCGTACCAGATGGACCACGGATGGACCGGCGCCATCGCGGTCGGCTGCGCGTGGCTGTCCGGCACGCTGATCGCCCTTGCCATCGGTGTGTCCGGCGCCCTCACCGGCTTCGCTTCCGGTCGAGCGGCCGACCGGAAGCTGTTCCGCGGTGCGATCACGGTGGCCATGGTGGGTGTGGTCGGCCTGGTGGTCAGTCTGCTGATCGTGTTCTTCGCGTGACGTGAAGCCGGTGCCCGTGGGCACACCCGTCGGTGCCGATCAGTACAGCGAGAAACCGCCGCTGTGCCGGCCCTGGTTCCTCCTCCCGGACTGCGAGAACCGCCCCTCCGGCTGCTTCGGCTCCGACGGTCCCGAGGAGGAACCGCCGCTCGTCAGCGCCTCACCGTGCCGGACCTGATGGCGCTCCTCTTCGGAGAGCGACTCCCACCGGCCACGTAGGGAGGCCATGCCACCACCGCCCAGGGCGCGCGCCATCGCCGGGTCGTCCAACGCGTCCCGCAAGGGGAGCCGCCCGGAGAGCATCCTCTTGGCCGCGTCCCGCAGATCCGTGCCCCCGCTGTCGTTCTGGGAGAGCCTGCGCAGGGCGGAGTTCAAGGACCGCACCTGCTGTGGGTCCAACGCCTCGTCGAGCACTCCGCGCTCCGGCGACAAGCCCTGCTGCTCGGGCGAGTTGTCGGCTTTCCCCGTCATACCGGCGTCTCCTTCACCACTGCACGCTTGCACACTCCTCGACACCCGCAGTATCCCCCCGTCGCGCACGGACGTGCCTTGGTGCCCCGACACCGCGCGACCGGTGCGGTGGCCGACGCTGTGCTGCAGTTCAGGCGTAGACAGAGGTCAAGTAAGTGTTGCCTCACCGCTACGGGCCGACGCCCACTCCCGTCCCCGACATCCGGCGGGGAGAGGGAGTGGGAAACCTGGACACCACATGGAGCAGGTCAGACGCCGGTGCCCACGGGCGCCGTTGGGTGTTCTGTGGTTTGGATCACGCCGCAGAAGCGGCGCTGACAAGGCACTGGGGCTTTCCTGCGACCTAGCTCACCAAGCTGAGCCGCTACCCGCTGATCGTGGTGGACGAGGTCGGCTACATCCCCTTCGAAGCCGAGGCCGCGAACCTGTTCTTCCAGCTCATCTCGAACCGATACGAACGCGCGTCCGTGATCGTCACCAGCAACAAACCCTTCGGACGCTGGGGAGAGGTCTTCGGCGACGAGACCGTCGCCGCCGCCATGATCGACCGCCTCGTCCATCACGCCGAGGTCCACTCCCTCAAAGGCGACTCATTCCGCATGCGAGGACGCGCACTCGGACGCGTCCCCACCACCACCGACAACGACTGAAACGACCGAACCGAAGACACCCGGGTCAGATCTCACCTGTCCAGACTGGGTCCAGGTTCAGGTTCTGGATCACTTTCCGTGCAGCGCTGACGGACGGTCACGGGACCGACCCGGTTCGCCGTACGGTCACCCGGCCA